>JADYXV010000311.1 GCA_020853995.1 Novosphingobium sp. | reverse complement strand
TTCACACGCCGCATCGCAAGATTATGAAATCACGCCGGATAATTTTGAATCAGACTCTAACCAAATCTGTTGCATCAGGCCGCGACTGCACTTCAGGCGGTGTCCCCGACGCGGCGCCGTGAAGCTACGTGTGGGTCAGACGCTAAAGCGCGTAACCGGACTGAGGGGTACCATGCAAAACAACATTCTTCTGCGCACAGCCATGCTTGTTTCGGCAAGCGTACTTTCTCTTAGTGCCATGCCTGCATTTGCGCAGGACGTTGCCGCTGCCAACGACGCGGCAGAAGCCGAAGGCGCGATCGTGGTCACAGGCAGCCGTTTGAAGCGTGACGCCAACGCCACCGCTCCGCTGCCGATCAACACGATCACATCAGAAACGCTGGCTGCTGCGGGCAACACTGATGCCACGGCCACCTTGCGCCAGATCCCGGCCCTGATTTCGTCGGGCACCGTTGCCGATTCGATCGAGCGCGGCGATGGCGGTATCGGACAAGCCACGCTCAATTTGCGCCAGCTTGGCGGCAACCGCACACTGGTGCTGGTGGATGGATACCGCCACGTATCGGGCGTTGCCGGATCGCAATCGGTTGACGTTGCGACCATCCCGAACGCGCTGATCGAGCGCGTCGAAGTGCTGACCGGTGGTGCATCGGCCGTTTATGGTGCCGACGCGGTGACCGGTGTGGTCAACTATGTCCTCAAGAAAAATTTCGAAGGTCTTACGCTCAATGCGCAGGCCAGCGTGCCAACCGAAGCCAGCGGTGCAGGCTACCGGATCGAAGGTACATGGGGCAAGAACTTCGCTGACGGTCGCGGCAATATCACGTTCTCGGGCGGTTACACCCGCGACAACGAAGTGCTTTTCAGCCAGCGCGCTTTCACGCGTGACAATGGCCGTGGCAACAATAGCACGACTTATGCAAACCCGGCACGCCGCTTCCAGGCTGGCGACATCTCGGCTTCGGCAACGCCCAACTTCGCAACGCGCTTCTCGCAGGCAGCTGGCCGCTTCCCGATAGGCTTTGCCATCCCGACGGCAGCCCAGTTTGCCACCCAGTTCCCGGGCCAGACCCCGACTGCGGCCGAGCAGGCCCTAATCAACCGTGCGGCCAATGCCCCCACATTTGCAATCGGTGGTGATCCCCGCTTTGCCATCAGCTCGGCGTCGGGTCTGATCTTCCGCAACGACTTCAGCTTCTTCAATGCCGACATCAACAACAATGGCATCAACGACTGCGAAGAAAGCTACATCGGCCTGACCGGCTTTGGCGGCGGCGGCTGTTATGTCAGCACGCCCGGTGGCGGCGTGAAGATCTTCCAGGACGGCGTCGTATCGACAGCGTCGAACCAGTTCGGCGGCGATGGCGCGGTTGAGCGTACCAACGAAAGCTCGCTGGTCCCGTCGAGCGAGCGCATCTACACCGAACTGCGCGCAAATTATGAATTTTCGCCTGCAGCCGAAGTGTTCATCGATGCCAAGTATGCGCGCAACGTCGCAGGCACCCGCAACAATTACAATACGTTCTACGACAGCTTGCTGATCTTCCCCGACAACCCCTTCATCCCGGGTGTGTTGCAAGCTGATGCAGACGAAGCTGGCGGCCTGCGTGTCAGCCGCGACTTCCTTGATCTTGGGCCGAACACATCGCGCGCAGTGCGCCAGACCTACCGCATCGTCGGCGGCCTGCGCGGAGAGCTTTCGCCTTCGCTCAGCTATGAAATCATCGGCAATTATGGCCGCACGGACAATGCCGTCACACAGTCCAACGCCGTGCGCTATGACCGGCTGTTTGCCGCGATCGACGTGGTGCGCGGTGCCAATGGTCAGCCGATCTGCCGTTCGGACATCGATAATACGCCGCATCCGGGAAGCGAAATCTTCCCGGTCATCGCCCCCGGCTTCTTCACCTTCCGTCCGGGTGACGGCCAGTGCCGGCCGGCCAATATCCTGTCGGGCGAACAGTCGGTTTCGGCAGAAGCTGTCAACTTCATCACAACGCCGGTCACCAACCGTTCGCGGCTTGAACAATTGGTGATCAGCGGTCTGGTGAAGGGCGATACAAGTTCGTTCTTCAATCTGCCCGGTGGCGCTGTGCAGTTTGTCCTCGGCGGTGAATACCGCAAGGAAAAGTCGTCCTCGACGTTCAACGATCTGCTGCTCGGCAAGCTGCCAGCCGGCTCGCCCGCCGGTCCTGCCGGCACGTTCATCGGCGATGTTTCGCCCAACCAGACGCTGCTGTTTGATGCGGCAACCCAGCAGTTCAACGCTGGCGGGCAGTTCGACGTGAAGGAAGTGTTCGGCGAATTCTCGCTACCGATAGTGAAAGATACGCCGTTCTTCCACGAACTGTCGCTGGGCGCGGCCGGCCGCTATGCCGATTATTCGACCATCGGCGGCGCGTTCACCTGGAACGTGAACGGCATCTGGGCACCGGTTCAGGATGTCCGCTTCCGTGGTACCTATTCGAAGGCCATTCGCGCCCCGAACATCTCCGAACTGTTCGATCCTGCGCAAGGAGCGGTGTTCCGCCCATCTGATCCGTGCGACGTGATCAACCAGAATGCCACGCCCAACCGCCGTACAAACTGCATCGCGGCCGCCACGGCCCTTGGTATTCCCAATGCATCGCAGTTCATCGCAAGCTACAACGATCCGCTGACCGCACGTTTCCCCGGAACCAGCGGGGGTAACCCAACCTTGTCCGAAGAAGAAGCGACGACATGGACCGTGGGTGCCGTGGTGCAGCCGCGCTTCATTCCGGGGCTGACGGTTTCGGCTGACTACTATTCGATCCGGATCGAAAACGCGATTGCCGCCGTCGATGCGCAGGATATCGTCAACACCTGCTACGATAACGCAACGTTCCCGAACCCCTTCTGCGGACAGTTCACGCGAAGCAGCACGTCGTTCGGCTTCACATTCCTGAACGAGACCCAGATCAACTTTGGCCGGATCGAAACATCGGGCATCGATGCCACCATCGATTACCGCTTCAGCCTTGGCAAAAGCAATTTCGGGATCAACATTGCCGGCAACTGGACCGAAAAGCTCAACCGCTTCTTCGATCCGGTCGACACCACGCTGGTCAATCCCGGTCTGCTTGAAACGGGCGCGCCCGAATGGTCTGGCGTTGGCACTTTCACTTACAACCGGGCGGCCTTCACGCTGAACTATTCGCTGCAGTACATCGGCAATCCAGATCGAGCGCATTGCTACCGAATTTGGCGATGCGGGCTTTGCGCCGGAATATTGGGTGCATAATCTGGCAGCCACGCTCGAAGTGCAGAAGAATTTCTCGCTGACAGCAGGTGTCAACAATCTGACCAACAAGAAGCCCTACCTTGCCAGCTCGGCCTATCCGGTAAGCGGCATCGGCCGGACCTTGTTCATCAGCGCCCGCGCCAACTTCTGATCGCACTTCCAAACAGGCCAAAAGGCGTTCTGTCCAAAATGGACAGGGCGCCTTTTCGTTTTGCTGCCCAGCATGGACCATGTGGGGGCTAATGCATTCGATTGCTTACATAAATGTAATCAGAAAGCCTCCATTTCCGATGCGCTAGGTGCTGCATTAGGAAAAAATTAACCTATGCTCCATTCATGTTCAGTGCAGATTTGGTTCAAAAGCCGGACTGCGCAAAGCCCTGTTTATCCGAAGGGCGGTCATATGCAGGTGCGCTTTTGCCTCGCTCACCTGCACTGGCAGTCTCCCTTCGCTGGCCGCCAATGCGTTGGCCGCGAAGGGAGACGCTTTCACCTGTGTTACTATTCAAACTTCGCTGGCCGTTCATCCGACCTGGACATGGGGATACCCGCACAACCATTGCGCGCATTTTGCTGCTTCTGGCAATTGTGCTGACGGGGGTTGAACGGGCCGTTGCCGCCGATGTTGTGCCCCCCGATTACAGCCAGCCGCAATACTGGACACAGGTTACCGCCCTGCCGGACGGGCATGTTGAACCCGGCGCTTCGGGCAAAGTCGATGTGTTCTGGGTGCATCCCACAACCACGCGTTCTGCCACAGATTTCAACCATGATCCGCTTGATCCGGCGGGCCTGAAATGGACCGATGAAAGCGCGGTGCAGCGTCAGGCCAGTGCCTTTGCCGCATGCTGCCGCATCTTTGCGCCGCGCTATCGTGCGGCGACCAACAAGGCGCTGTTTGATCCGGCCAAGCGCGATGCCGCCTTTGCGCTGGCCTATTCCGATGTGGAACGGGCGTTTGACTGGTACATGGCACATGAAAACGCCGGACGTCCGTTCATTCTGGCAGGGCACAGCCAGGGCGGGGCGCACGTGGCAAGCCTGCTGGAAAAGCGCATTCGCGGGTCTGCGCTGCAAAAGCGGATGGTGGCCGCCTATGTCATCGGGATCAACCTGATGACCGCCGAACTGGACACGCGGTTTGCAGGCATCCCTGTTTGCGCAAAGCCTGCACAGACCGGCTGCCTGCTGCAATGGAACGCCATGCTTGCAGGCAGTGATCTGGAGCCGGTGCTGGCGGCATATGGCAAAGCCTATGCCGCGCTGCATGACGGGCAAAGCGGTGGCGATCCGTTGTGCATCAATCCGGTAACGTTCGATGCAGGCCGCCCGCTGGCGATTTCGTCACAGGCAAAGGGTGCGGTGACAGGAACGCCGGGGCTTGGGGCGATGGGGCCTTTGCGCAGTGGGGCCGTGGCGGTGGAATGCAGGCGCGGGATTGCCGTGGTGTGGCCAGCACCGGGGCTAGGGTTTGAGCCGCTGCCGGGCGGCTCGATGCATTATCACGACGTCGGCCTGTTCTGGGCCGACATTGGCGCCAATGCGGTGTTGCGCGCAAAGGCTTGGGAAAAGGCGCGGCGGAAATGATCGTATCGCGCAGGGATGTGCTGGGCGGCACCGGCGCTCTGCTGGTAGCATCGCAAGCAGGGGCCATGACGGCAAAGCCTGTGGCCGAGCGCCAGTTCGTTGTTACCGCAACCGGTGGTCGCAACATCCGCATCAGCGAATGGAAGCCGCGCGGGAAGGCAAAGGCGCTGGTTCTGTTCAGCCACGGCGCGGGATCATCGCCGCGCTTTTATGAAGCGCTGTTTGCGCCGTGGCTGGCGGCAGGCTTCCATATCCTTGCGCCGCTGCACGTCGATTCCACCGAACACCCGCGCACCAAGGACTTTCCCGGCCTTTCGAGCTGGAAGGCGCGGATCGAGGATATGCGCGTGCTATCAGCGCATGTGGGGCAGCGTCCGTGGATCGCGGCGGGGCATTCCTATGGCGGGCTGGTGGCCTTGACGATGGGCGGCGCGGCGGCGGTTGTGCCCGAAGGGTTGAACGCGCCGCTGGCTGATTCCAACGTGCGCGCGGTGGTAGCGTTCAGCCCGCCTGCGCCCATCCCGGTGCTGTGTACGGCGCAAGGCTATGCCAAGCTGGCCGTGCCCGCACTGGTACAGACCGGCACGAAGGACATCGTCCCCGGCATCACCACCACCGATGGCGAAGGCTGGCGCGGGCATCTGGTACCCTATGAAGCGGCAGCGGCAGGGGGCCATCGCTATGGTCTGGTGCTGGACGGCGTGGACCATTACTTCGGCGGTGCAATCTGCCGCTATGATCTGCCGGGGCCGCGCCAGGTTGACCAACTGGCAGATGCGGCGCGGATTTCAGCGCTGTTTGTCGATGCCTTCGGACGCGGGGACAGGCGGGCACGGCTTAAGCTGGACGGGCTGGTCCGCGATGAACTGCCGGTGCGGTTGATGCGGAAATAGGGCGAAAACACGCGCAAAAACCCTATCCCGTCCGCATGGGTTATCCCTGATCCCGTCATGCTGAACTTGTTTCAGCATCCATTTCTCCCCGCGAACCGCAGTGTGCGTTGATGGATGGATCCTGAAACAAGTTCAGGATGACGATAGCGGGAGAACGCTTTGCTAAAGGAATAATCGCCAGATAAGCGCAGGATCAATCCTGTAGCGCGATTTCCGCAATCGTTGCGGTAAAGCCTTCCGCCGTCTGCGCCTGCGCCGCTTCGTCAGCGTCTTTCAATTGCAGGTAGAAAGCCGCCGCATGAAGTCCTGACGGCGTTCCTCGCGTTCTTCCAGCGCGGCCTGATCAAGCTCCAGCGCTTCGATTCCGGCAGCCAGATCAAGGCCCGATGCCTTGGCCACGCGTTCTGCACTGTCGAGCCGGTCACGCAGCACCGCCATTTCATTGGCCAGAACCATGATCATCGACATCGCCTGATCCATGCCGGGGGTGTCATAGAATTGCGGGCGCTTGCCGCGCGCATGGCGGATTACGTGAGGGCGTTCGGCTTCGGTCATGTCAATTCCACTCATGCGGCCAGCGCCTTGTCTAATGGCTTGCGCGCAATCAGCACTTCCCAGCCGCCGCCGGGGGCAAATTCACCGGCGGTGAAATCACGCTCGGCCACGGCCTCGGATGCTTCCTGGCTGTAACCTTCGGCAGCGGCGGCAAATTCCATGACGGCCATCGGCGCTGTATCGAACTTCACGTCTGCCAGATCGAAGCCTGCCTTCTGTGCCAGCGCGAACTGGTCCATATCGCGCATCGCGCCCCAGAACGGTTCGTTGTTGTACCACGTTTCATTGTCGAGAATGAACTGGGTGAACGGGTCCATCAAATCGAACGGCGGCAAATCGGCGTGAATCATCATGCCGCCCGGTGCCAGCACGCGGTGCGCCTCGGCAAAGATGCGGGGCATGGCCTTGCCGCTGGTTTCGTGCAGCAGGATGTGGCTGACGACCAGATCGAAATGTTCGTCGGGGAAGGTTGTTTCCTCGGCATTCATCTGCGCGAAGTTCACCTCAAGCCCGAACCCTGCGGCACGGGCATGGGCATAACGGATGCAGGGGCCGCCCACATCGATGCCCCACACCTCGGCATCGGGGAACAGTTCCTTGTACGGCAGGGTGGAATGGCCGACGGTGCAGCCCATGTCCAGAATGCGGCGCGGTTTGAAATCGGGCGCGTGGTGTTTCAGGTAATTGACGACCGAGCGGCCCATGTCATCGTTGTTCGGCCCGGTATAGCCCATCGCATAAAGATAGACGCCGCGATCATACAACGCGCCGACCGAAATATCGTCTGCTGCCACTTCGCTGCAATAACCGCCGGGCATGCAATGAATATCCAGCGCGGTAACATAGCGCGGCGGCACGAAGCCTTCGGGGATGACCAGTTCGGCCTTTGCGGCTGCGGACAATTCGCGCGCTTTGGCGATCAGTTCGGGCAATTGCCGGTCGATCGAGCCATTGACCGATTCCCACAGCAGTTCCTGCGCGATGCGGTTGGCTGCGGCATAGTGCTGGAAATAGATGTCATTCACCATCCCGCTGCGGATATCGCGCCGGTCAGCGGGCGGGCGGCCATGCTCTTTTTCAAAGCGTTTCGCCACGCGGGTCTGATAGACCGGCGTCAACCCCGGCAGCAGGGTGGACTGGATAAAGCCCTTGAAGCTTTTGGTGAATTCCTGCCGTGCGGCCTCATCGGCAGATGCTTTGGGCAGGGCAGGATGATCGGCCTGCTGGAAGGTATTAAGCATGAAAGCGACTCCGCTTGGCTGATCGCACTTGCTCTCACATGGCCTGCCAAGGCACTGCTGGGCAAGGGTCACTGCGGGAGGCTATCCGCTTGGCGGACAACGCAACACCGGACAGTGCAGGCTGGAAAATTGAGCGCAAAGTTGGCCATACAGATTTTCCGTTTCATGAGGAACAGGCGCGAATGGACGATAACACTTTTTCCCGCCGTGAAAGCTTGCGGATGGCCGCGCTGGTCGCGGGCATGGCCGCCGTGCCGGCAACCGCTGCTGCGGCGACCAAGGCAAAAGCGCCAAAGGGTAAGCCGAAGTTCGATTTTATAACCAGGATCGATTTCAAAGACCCCAAATGGACGCGCGATACATATGCCCGCATCGATGCCGACATTGACCCGTCCAAGGAAAAATGCGGCTGGATCAAGGGCAAGGCGATGGGCGTGCGGCCCAATGAAAAGGTCCGCAAACTGTTCGACGTCGAAGGTTTCAGCTTCGTCCGGACAAAGAAACTGGAAGACGGCAGCTATCGCCGGATGCTGCGCGAAGTGGTGTTCTATCGCGATCCTGTAACCGGTGAAATCCTGAAAGAATGGGACAATCCCTATACCGGTGAACGGGTGAAGGTGGTGCCGATTGCCAACGATCCGTTCAACTTCACGATCAGCGAATTTGTGCCGCAGC
>JADYXV010000310.1 GCA_020853995.1 Novosphingobium sp. | reverse complement strand
GAACAGGATGGGACGGCCAAGGAAAACGCTGGCATATCCGCTTGCATAGCCGATTTGCGACCATCCCGCAGGATAAGGCCCACGCCCGAACAGTTCGAGATGCGCGCCGCATTCGGTTGAACCGCGCCAGATGTATTCGGCAGCGAAAGTGCCGGTGGCGGTATCCACCTCTACGCTTACCGGATCGGTGCGAACCATGCCTTCCAGCATGTGCAGTTCGGGCCCCACAGCGAACATTTCCTCCATGGTTGCTCCGGGCCTGACCTTTGCCGCGATCTCGGCATCCATGGCACCGCTGTTGTAGCCTTGGCGGGTGAACACACCCCGCGCCTTGTCCAGACCCATGGCTTCGATCACCTCGTGGCGTAACAGCCCGAAGGCGCGGGCGTGGATCATCATCATGCGCCGCCCGGCGAGCCAGATGTGGCCTTGGGCATGATCAAAGTGAAGCTGGCTCAAAAGGTCGGCAGACATGCAGAAAGTGTATTCTTTCAGACATGGCCGCGCAAGGACCGTCTGAAATCAAACAATCTTGGCCATGAGGCACCCGCTCACCTGCATCGAGAAGGATCATCGATGGAGGATGAATAGTAATTTAAATCAATATGATGTGCGGAGTTTTTGGCCACACAGGAAAAATTGGCACACCAATTGCGATGATCTGCGCACAGCCGTGATCAGCGGCGATGCCATCCGAATGGCCGCGAAGAGGAGAAAGTGCATGCCCGACGCCCTGTCTGCGATCAGTCGCAGAACCTTCCTTTCTGTCAGTACGCTGGCAGGCGCAGCAGTTGCTGCACCGCTAGCCGCCACTACCATTGCCCGGTCGGGACCACTGGCCATCGCTTCGCGGCCCACGGCCATACCCGCCGATTGGCAGGGAACTGCGTGCGTGCTCGCGGGCGATTATTCGCAGCGGCTGACACAGCTTCGCGATGCGCTGGCTACAAACGTCGGCAGGGACATAGCCCTCTTCCTCGATGGTGCCGATGAAGTGCTGTTCGACATCGCAAACATCGATCGCCGTGCAACGCTGCGCCCGGTTATCCTCTCCCGGGGAGGCCACGCATGAATCCGCGCATCCTGCCTCTGGTCCCTGTCGGCGCAGCCCTGCTCACCCTGCTCGCTGTTTCCGCTGGTGCCGCCCCTCCACCGCCCTCCCGTCAGACGCCGTCGGGCCAGTGGGCATCGGCACAGGTGGTATGGGAAAAGACCTGCGCCCGCTGTCACACCACCGGTGTCGGCCCCGAACTGCGCGGTCGCGCCCTGCCGCCGGAATATATCACCAGCGTCGTCCGCAACGGCCTGCTGGCGATGCCCGCGTTTCCCCACACGGCGATAGACGATGCCTCGCTCGAAAGCGTCGCGCGCTTTGTCTCCACTTCCAAGCTGCCAAAGCCAGCGGCCAAACGCTGAGCGACAAGGAGAGAGATCATGCCCAGCAAGAAGCAAGCCCCCGTCGCCACGCCCGCCACGCCCGCAGATCCTGCCGTCCTGCCCGCCGGCGTCAGCGCGGCAGACATGCATGCAGCCATCGCGAAGTTCGTGGCGATCCTTGGCCCCCAGAATGTCGTGACCGATGCCGACCACATCGCACCCTATACCAAGGTAATGATCGCCGAGAGCGAGGACCTGCATCGTCCTTCTGCCGTGATCTATGCCCGCGAAGTCACCGAGATCCAGCAGATCCTGAAAGTCTGCAACGAATACAAGGTTCCTATCTGGACAATTTCTACGGGGCGCAACTTCGGCTATGGCTCGGCCGCGCCGCAAAGCGCCGGTCAAGTCGTGCTCGATCTCAAGCATATGAACCGCATTCTCGAAGTGGATCCCGTGCTGTGCACTGCGCTGGTTGAACCGGGCGTAACCTATCAGCAGCTCAAGGATTACCTTGACGAGAACGACATTCCGTTGTGGCTTTCGTGCCCGGCGCCATCCGCAATTGCCGGGCCACTGGGCAACACGGTGGATCGCGGGGTCGGCTATACGCCTTATGGCGAACACTTCATGATGCAGTGCGGTATGGAAGTGGTCCTTGCCGACGGCGACGTGCTGCGCACCGGAATGGGCGGGGTCGAGGGCACCAGCGCCTGGCAGGTATTCAAGTGGGGCTACGGCCCTTACCTCGATGGCATCTTCACCCAGTCCAACTATGGCATCGTGACCAAGATGGGCATGTGGTTGATGCCCAAGCCCCCGGTCTACAAGCCATTCTGCATCCGTTACGACAAAGACGAGGACATCCACGACATCGTGGAGACCCTGCGGCCCTTGCGCATCGCCAACGTCATTCCGAACGCGATGGTCTTTGCCAATGTCATGTGGGAAGCGGCCGCGATCATGCCGCGCAGCAAGTACTACGACGGCATCGGCGTGACACCGGACAGCGTGCTGGAAGAGATCAAGGCAAAGGAAGGCCTGGGTGCCTGGAACGTCTATGCGGCGCTTTACGGCACAAAGGAACAGGTGGAGGTCAATTGGCAGATCATCACTGGCGCTATCAAGGCCAGCGGCAAGGGCACGATCATCACCGAAGAGGAAGCAGCCGGGACGCAACCTTTTGATTATCGCGCCAAGCTGATGCGCGGTGACATGACCTTGCAGGAGTTCGGCCTCTATCGCTGGCGTGGCGGTGGCGGTTCGATGTGGTTTGCCCCCGTCACCGCGGCAAAGGGCAGCGAGACAGTCGAGCAGACCCGCCTTGCCAAGGAAATCCTCGGGCAATACGGCCTTGATTACGTGGCAGAGTATATCGTCGGCATGCGCGATATGCACCACGTCGTCGACGTGCTTTACGACCGCTCGGACCCGGACGAGATGGCCCGGGCGCACGAATGTTTCGCCAAGCTGCTGAGCGAATTTGGCAAGCGCGGCTATGCGGTCTACCGCGTCAACACGGCATTCATGGACCAAGCTGCCGACCTGTTCGGTCCGGTCAAGCGCAAGATCGATCAGACCCTCAAGCGCGCCCTTGATCCCAACGGCATCCTTGCACCGGGCAAATCGGGGATCAGGATCTGATGCAACAAGGCCCTGAATGAGCTTTTTCAGGCCCGAAAGGTCTAGCCAAAAAGACAGCTGACCAACAACCAGCTAGCCTTAAGTTCCAGCCATGACCAATTCGGTCAAGGCCGGAACTGCACCTCCTGCGGGAGGTGGTCCGGCAGTCTTGAATCCGGCTTTTTCAACTGGAAACGCACCTTTTACGCGATGGGGCATGAGCAATGACTGACGCCGAAACAATCGAAACCTTGCGCGCCCGGATTGCTTATGAAAAGGCGCGCACCGGCTATCCCGAGGGCTTTCCTGTTCTCCCGGATATTCCGGCACAACGGTATGTCTCGCCAGAATTCTACAAGCTCGAACTGGAACACCTGTGGCAAAAAAGCTGGCTCTATGCGGCACACAAGGACCAGTTTCCGCAAGTTGGCAGTTACCTGATTTTTGATGGCGTACCGGGCATGCCGATCGTCATCATCAGAATCGATGATGGTTTTGCTGCATTCTACAACACCTGTGCGCACCGGGGCGGCTGCCTTGTTACGGAAAAGCAGGGCATTTGCCCGGGCAAGCGACTGGTCTGCGGCTACCATGCCTGGACCTATGACTTTGCAGGCAATCTGATCGGCGTGCCTGACCAGCGCGACTTTGCAGGCCTCGACAAATCACAGCGCGGTTTAACGCGGGTGCGTTGCGAAATGT
>JADYXV010000309.1 GCA_020853995.1 Novosphingobium sp. | reverse complement strand
GAAATGCGTTAGAAAATCAGGCGCGGTGGCATAGATCGTCGGGCGCCCCGGCACCTCGCGCCGCCCGGCTATGCGAATCCATCCCGCCTCCAGCAACACATCCAGCGTGCCCTTTGCCGTTTGCACCCCACGGATCGCCTCAATCTCGGCGCGGCTTACCGGCTCGTGATAGGCGATGATGGCCAAAGCCTCGGTCGCTGCGCGCGAAAGGCGGCGCGGTTCCTCTTTTTCGCGCCGCAACAGGTGCGCAAGATCGGGTGCCGTCTGAAAGTGCCAGCGCCCGCCACGCTCCACCAATTCTATCCCGCGCCCTGCATAATCGCCCTGCAATGCGGCAAGTGCTTCGCTGACATCGGCATCGCCAAGGTGCCGGGACAAATCCTGCACGGTCATCGGCTGCTCGGCCGCGAACAGCGCCGCTTCAACCGCACGGGCCAGATCATCGGGTGGTGTCATGCCTTGGCTGCCCGCAACATCAGCGGACCAAAGGCTGCATCTTGCGCAATCTCTGCACGCCCCTGCTTGGCCAATTCCAATGCCGCCAGAAAGCTGGACGCCAAAGCCGATTTGCGCAGCTGCGGATCAGCATCAAACGGCAGAAATGCGCGCAAATCTGTCCAATCCATGGCAATCCCAAGCATCTTTGATACACGCGTCAACGCCGCATCCAGCGTCATCACCGCGCGTTCGCGCACCATGTGGACCACCGGCTTGTTGCGCAGCTTGATCGCGCCATAGGCCTGGATCAGCATGAAGATATCGCACTTCCAAAGTGCCTTTTTGTCCACGCGCAAACCCTCAGGTGCGCCGCGAACGAACACATCGCGCCCTACCCGGTCGCGCGCCATCAACCGTGCGCCAGCCTCTCGCATCGCGCCAAGACGCTGCAATCGCAGTTGCAACTTCAACGCCAGTTCTTCAGGACTAGGCTGTACTTCGGGATCACGCGGCAGCAATAACAAAGACTTGAGATAGGCCAGCCACGCCGCCATCACCAGATAATCGGCCGCCAGTTCCAGCTTTAGCGCCTCGGCCTGCTCAATATACCCCAGATACTGGTCCACCAAATCAAGGATGGAAATCGTACGTAAATCAACCTTTTGGCGGCGCGCCAATTCCAGCAACAGGTCAAGCGGCCCTTCCCACCCGTCCAGTTCCAGATAAAGCGCTGCATCGCCGGTTTCAGCCGAGCCGATCCCCTCCCACGCAGCATCACCTTCAATCAGCGCTGGGAAAGCCGTGTCTGCCATCAGGCCAGGCCCAGCAACCGGTCACGCAGGGCAAACAATGTGCCCTGCTCTGCCATTTCTGCCGGACCATCGAACGCTGCCGTCGATGCCAAAGCCCGCTCCAGCCGCTCTGTCGTTCTGGCCGTCATGGGCGAAAGAACGTTGGCAATTCCCACCATGTCGTCCATTTTCGCCCAGCAATTCAGCGCGACATCACACCCGGCAGCTTGGGCTTTTGCCGCGCGTTCAGGCACTGTCCCGCCCAACGCCTGCATATCCAGATCATCGGTCAGCAGCAGCCCGTCAAAGCCGATTGCCTTGCGGATGATCTCTTCGATCACGAATGCCGAATGCGTCGCCGGATTATCCGCGTCCCACGCGGTGAACCTCACATGTGCCGTCATGGCAATTGTCGCATCTTTCAACGTGCGAAATGGCGCAATGTCCAAAGCCAGTTCTTCTGCCGAAGCAGTCACGGTTGGCAATTCCTTGTGACTGTCCACCAAGGCGCGGCCATGCCCCGGCACATGCTTGACAATGCCCGCCACCCCGGCGCGGCCCAGCCCATCCAGCGTCGCCCGGCCCAGCGCAGCCACGCGCATGGGTTCAGTGCCCAGCGCACGATCACCGATAACGTCATGGGCACCGGGCTGCCGTACGTCCAGCAGCGGCAAACAATCCACGCTGATCCCGGCCTCGGCCAAGTCCAGCCCCAGCGCATGGGCATTGGCCCTCGCTGCCTCGATCGCACTGGCAGGTGCCACGTCGTACAATCGGTCAAAGCTCTCACCGGCAGGAAAAGCGGCCCACACCGGCGGCTTCATCCGCGCAACGCGGCCACCTTCCTGATCAATGCAGATGAAAGTGCGCTCACGCCCATGCAGCGCCCGCAAATCGTCAGTCAACGCCCGCACTTGCGCACGGCTTTCCACGTTGCGCCCGAACAGGATGTATCCCGCCGGGTTCGCATCGCGAAAGAATGCGCGTTCGTCATCGGTAAGGGTCAGGCCGGAAAGCCCAAAAATCGCTGGAAGCATGGATCCAGAGTCGCGCAAACCCGGCGCTTTCTCAAGGCCGGGTTCACGCATGATGGGGGAAAACTAAAAGCTTAGCGTTTCACCTGGCACTTCAGGCCACCAGCCTGCAACCGCTGGCACAGCGCATTTGCCGCCGACGCATCGCCTGCCAGAGCCTGTAGACGATAAACCGTGCCAATGTCGGCCTTGCCCTCAACCACGCGATGCTGAAGCCCCTTGAGCGCTTCATGATTGCCCGAAAGTTTGCTCCAGGCCGCCTCTGCCGAAGCATTGGACGAAAACGCGCCGATTTGAACGCCCACACCGCCTGATGTTGCTGCGGCAGGCTTGTCGCCCGAAGCAGCAGCCCCACTGGCTCCGGCACTTGGCTTGGCGGATGGCGTTGCTTTTGGCACTGGCGAAGCGGATCCGGCCAGATTGGCCGAAGGCTTTTCACCTTCGCTTACCTTGAAGCTCGAATCGCCTGTCCCTGCAAAGGTTTTGCCACCCGGATCGCTGGGCGCAACTTTATAGGGCTCTTTGCTTGCTTCGATCAGACTTCCGTCAGCATCCGAGGGACCGTTGGTCTTGTTCGTGGCATACCAGATGCCGCCAATCAGCGCCGCAAGAACCATCAGGCCCATCACGGCAAAGCCGATCAACCGGCCATTGCCGCTGTCTTCTTCATCGGCATCAACATCGTCAACGCTTTCAAGCCACGGCAAGCGGTCTTCTTCGCCCAGCGCCAGACGTTCGCCAAGTTCTTCGGCAGCGCCCAGTTCCGCCGAGACGTCGCACGGCTTGCCCGCGCCGACCGCTTGATCGGCCCAAGAATTCTGTTCGTCACCACTCATGCTCGCGCCCCTGCCGGTTAACTATCGTGTCAAAGCTCTGATGCGGCCTCAACCCCCAATAGGGCGAGACCGTTCTTAATTACTTGCCCGATTTGTTCGGCGAGGAAAAGACGGGCACCGCTCATTACTGGGTCCTGTGCCACAATGAACCGTTTTTCAGGCCGGTCATTCCCCAGATTGTAGAACGAATGAAACGCAGATGCCAGATCGTGCAAGAAAAACGCAATACGGTGCGGTTCGCGCGCCACTGCGGCAGCCTCGACCATGCGCGGGAATTGTGCAGCCAACTTGACCAGCGCCAATTCTTCTTCGCCCAATAGGCTAAGGTTTTCAGATGATGGCACAAAACCTTCATCGGCACCTTTACGGATGTTCCGGCAGATGCGCGCGTGGGCATACTGGACATAGAAAACCGGGTTGTCTTTCGAAGCCTCGACCACCTTGGCAAAGTCGAAATCCATCTGGGCATCAGGCTTGCGGGTCAGCATGGTAAAGCGCACCACGTCCTTGCCCACTTCATCCACGACGTCAGAAAGCGTTACGAAGTTGCCGGAACGCTTGGACATTTTCACAGGCTCGCCATCGCGCAGCAACTGCACCATCTGCACCAGCTTCACCTCGAACGGCTTTGCTGTGCCGCCATCTGCGCTGGTCAGCGCCGCCACGGCCGCCTTGATCCGCTTTACCGTGCCCGCATGGTCTGCACCCCAGATATCCACCAGTGCATCGGCATTTTGTGCCTTCTGGAAGTGATAAGCGAGGTCAGCGCCAAAATACGTCCACGCCCCGTTTGATTTCTTGATCGGGCGGTCCTGATCGTCACCAAACCTGGTTGACCGGAACAGCGGCAATTCAACCGCTTCCCAATCTTCCAAAGTCTTGCCCTTGGGCGCTTCCAGCACGCCATCATAGACCAGATCGTGCGCGCGCAGCCAGCTTTCCGCTTCGTCAACTTTGCCCGATGCCTGCAATTGCGCTTCTGACGAAAACAGATCGTGGCGAATGCCCAGCGTCGCCAGATCGTCGCGAATCATGTCCATCATCGCGGCCACTGCCTTGGTGCGGAACGTGATCAACCAGTCAGCTTCCGGCGCATCAGCAAACTTATCGCCAAATTCAGCGGCCAATGCCTGTCCGACCGGCACCAGATAATCGCCGGGATAAAGCCCTTCCGGGATCGCTCCCACATCGCGGCCCAGCGCCTCAAGATAACGGATGTGCACCGACCGGGCGAGCACATCGACCTGCGCGCCTGCATCGTTGACGTAGTATTCCTTGATGACTTTATGCCCGCTGTAAGCCAGCAAATCAGCCAGAGCATCGCCCACAACCGCACCCCGGCAATGGCCCATGTGCATGGGGCCGGTCGGGTTAGCGGAAACGTATTCGACGTTGACGACTTTGCCGCCACCCATGTCAGACCGGCCATAATCCGCGCCCGCTGTGGCGATAAGCGCCAGTTCACCGCGCCATGAATCATCGGTCAGACGCAAGTTGATAAAGCCCGGCCCGGCGATTTCTGCCGACACAACGCGCGGCTCTTTTTCCAGTTCTGCCACCAGCACAGCGGCCAGCGCGCGTGGATTGGTGCTCGCAGGCTTGGCCAGCACCATCGCGGCATTGGTGGAAAGATCACCATGCAACGGATCGCGTGGCGGCTCACACGTTACCGCGCCTCGGTTCAAGCCACCGGGCAAAGTGCCCGCCGCTTCCAGCGCACCCAGTGCAGCGTCAATTACCCGAGCGAAGTCGGCGTGAAGGTTCATTTGGCCAAGAGTCATGGCCGCGCGGTTAGCGGAACTGGCGCGAAAACGAAAGAGCGCCCTGTGCCTTTAGCCCGGTTTAGAATCAGGGTTTAGCGGCGGACGTTGTATTGCAACTGGTCATTGGTCAGCTGGAAACCAACCAGCAGTTCAAAGTTGGCGCGCGCCAAAGCTGCTTTCACGTCAGGCTGCGACAGCGGATCAACGGCGGCGTCCTGATCACCTGCACGGCGCTTTCGCGAAATACGCTTGGCGATGTCTTCAGGCAAGGAGGCTTCTGCTTTTTCAACATAAGCGGCTGCCTGCCCCTTGGCCGAGGCACGATCCTGTCCATCGGCAAATTCGACTACGACCGTACCAATGCGCTTGGCCACAACCACGTTACCGCCGCGAATAACCGTCGAGAAATAGGGCAATTCGACGCGCCGCGCCCCGCGCGTATCTGTCCGACGAGCCAGCACATCGAACGTTGCCTGCGAATAGAGCTTTTCCCCAACCGTACAGGCTGCGCGAACATTGGTGATCGTGGCAACAACGTCCAGCGCTGCCGAATCAGTGCGTCCTGGCGTAGAAAACAGCGTCACGTCACCGGTGTAGTCCGGCACGCCCACGCGCGGGCAAGGATCACGCAGAGCCTTCACGCCCACAGCATCATCCACGACCAGTTCGCCACGTCCGCCACCGCAAGCTGAAAGCGCAAGCGCGGCCACGAGCGGAGCGCCCAACAGGGCGAGACGACGGGCGGATGCGATCATGGGCACTTTCATCCTTGGTAATTCGGTGTTGGCAGCAACAAGCTGTCGTTCGGGCCACCTCTACCCATCACATTCGCTTTCGGCAATGGCAGGCAGGCGCGCTTGCTGCTAAGGGCGACAGGATGAACGACAGCTTGCCAGACGCAGCGGCCCAAGCGGCCCCAATTCGCCTCCTTATCGCTGCTCCACGCGGCTTTTGCGCCGGCGTAGACCGTGCGATCGAAATCGTCGAACGTGCGATCAATCGGTACAGTGCGCCAGTGTATGTGCGCCATGAGATTGTGCACAATCGCTTCGTTGTTGATGGCCTGAAGGCCAAAGGCGCTGTGTTCATTGAAGAACTTGATCAAGTGCCCGATGGCGCACCGGTTGTTTTCTCGGCCCATGGCGTGCCAAAAGCCGTGCCGCAGGTCGCCACTGAACGCGGGCTTGATTGGCTTGATGCCACCTGTCCGCTCGTCAGCAAAGTCCACCGTCAGGCTGAACGCCAGGTTGAAGCCGGACGCCACATCCTGTTCATCGGCCACAAAGGCCATCCCGAAGTCATTGGCACAATGGGCCAGGTCCCCGAAGGCGCAATCACGCTGGTAGAGACCGTGGAAGACGTCGCCGCCCTGAATTTCACCGATGCAACCCCGCTTGCTTTCCTGACGCAAACCACGCTTTCGGTTGATGACACTGCGGAAATCGTCGCAGCATTGCGCCGCCGCTATCCGCATATGGTGGGGCCGAAGGCAGAAGACATTTGCTATGCCACCTCCAACCGACAGGAAGCCGTCAAGGCCATTGCAGGAGAATGCGAACTGCTTTTGGTGATCGGCGCTCCCAACAGCTCCAATTCACTGCGGCTGGTCGAAGTGGCTGAACGACTCGGTACGCGCTCGCGCCTTATCCAGCGCGCCAACGAAATTGATCCGTCATGGCTTGATGGCGTCACCACACTTGGCCTCACAGCCGGAGCATCAGCGCCCGAAGTGCTCGTCCGCGAAGTTGTACAGCGAATCAGCGAGCTGCGTACCGTATCGGAAGAAACGGTGACTACGGCCGAAGAAAAGATGGTCTTCAAATTGCCGCGCCAACTGGCTGACTGAACATGGCCGTTTATACGCAGATCGGCGCGGAGGACATGGCCGCGCTCATCGCTGAATTCGATGTGGGGCAACTCGTCTCGGCCAAAGGCATCGCTGAAGGCGTTTCGAACAGCAATTGGCTTCTGGAAACGACCGGTTCTGCCGGTGCGGCAACCCGCTTCATCCTGACGATGTACGAGTTTCGTATTGATCTGGACGACTTGCCCTATTTCCTGTCGCTGCTCGATCACCTTGCCGCCAAGGGCTGTCCTGTACCGCGCACGATCCATGATCGCGATGGTGCTTTGTACCGGATGCGCGGCGATAAAGCCTTGGCGCTGATCGAATTTCTGCCCGGCGTCTCGGTCAGCGATCCGACCCCTGAACAGGCCCGCTCAGTCGGGGCAGCATTGGCGCAACTCCATGCCGCCGCCGCAGATTTTACGCCAACCCGCGCCAATGGCATGGGCCTTGCCGAATGGCAGCGCCTGTTTGACGCCTGCGGATCCGATGGACTGGCCATCATCGATCCGCAATTGGCGGGACTTGTGGCCGAACATTTGCCAAGGATCGCAGCGGCTTGGCCAAGCGATTTGCCACGCTCTGTCATCCATGCAGACTTGTTCCCCGACAATGTCCTGATGCTTGGCGACAAAGTAACCGGCCTGATCGACTTCTACTTCGCCTGCAATGATTTGACAGCCTACGATGTCGCGGTAACGCACGCCGCGTGGTGCTTTGATTCATCAGGCCAAACCTTCCGCGCCGATTTGTCCGCTGCCCTGCTCGAAGGATACGAAAGCGTCCGCCCGCTTTTGCTGGAAGAACGCGCAGCACTGCCGCTGCTCGCGCAAGGGGCCGCGCTGCGCTTCACCTCAACCCGCGCCTAGGACTGGCTCAACACGCCCGCCGATGCGCTGGTCATGCGCAAAGACCCGATGGCCTTTGCCCGCCGCCTTCAATTCTATGCCTCAAATCCGGATGTTTTCGCATGAAGCACGTCGAAATCTTCACTGACGGCGCATGCAAGGGCAATCCCGGCAAAGGCGGCTGGGGCGCGCTTCTGCGCATGGGCGAGCATGAGAAAGAACTTTCCGGTTCTGAAAAGGACACGACCAACAACCGCATGGAATTGATGGGCGCGATTCAGGCTTTGCAGGCCTTGTCGCAGCCCTGCAAAGTCACGCTTCACACCGACAGCAAATATGTGCTCGACGGCATCACCAAGTGGATCTTCGGCTGGCAGAAAAAAGGCTGGAAAACCGCCGACAACAAGCCGGTCAAGAACGAAGACCTCTGGCGCCTTCTGGTCGAAGCCGTCCGCCCCCACAAAATCGAATGGGTCTGGGTAAAAGGCCACGACGGCCATCCCGAAAACGAACGGGTGGACAAACTGGCAAGTGACGCAGCGATTGCCGCCTAAGCGGCAGCCTCACTCCACCGTCGTGTCAACAACCTCGGCAGCCGGACCGTTCTTGAGAATCGATTCGATAGCGTTCTTGGCCCCTGCCTTGCTGGCATAGCCTTCGGTCCAGAACAGGCTTTCAGAATTGTAGCAAAAGTAAGCCACGAATTCTCCAGCCTTATTTTTGCGAATTTCGAAACGGTGCGCCATTTCAGGTCCTCCTTGCAAGCCAAACTTCAAACAAGCCTGACCCCCACAGCAAATCTATCATTCTTGCCGTCGCTGAATAGTGCAATTCAACTTTACGCAGGTGTGACAAACCGCGCTGGCGCATAGACCGCTGCATCGATTTCCGCCGTCAAGCCATCGCGCGGCAGGCCCAGCAAAAGCTGCGCCCCAAGCCGCGCCGCAGCGGGTGCTGTCTGGATGCCAAAGCCGCCTTGGCCCGCGAACCAGAACAGCCCCGACACTTTAGCGTCAAAGCCGTAGACCGGGAGCCGGTCGGGCGCGAAGGAGCGCAAGCCTGCCCAGCGCCGCTCCATCGCTGCGATTTCCCAGTCAACCACCTGTTCGAACCGGTCAATGGCAATGGCGACGTCGAGTTCCTCGGGCGCAGCATCGCCTGCCACATCGGGTATTTCGTCATGCGGGGAAAGCCACAGCCGCCCGCCTTGCGGCTTGAAATAGAAGTCCTCGTTAATGCCAAGCGTCAGCGGCAACCGGTCATCGGGCACCGGATCGGTGCGCAATTGCACGATCGTGCGGCGCAACGGCTGCACTCCGACGGCAGAAGCGCCTGCCTGTACCGCTACATCATCTGCCCAAGCTCCCGCCGCGTTGGCAAGCACTGTGCAGCGCGCTTCACCGTCTTTCCACGCGATGCGCCAGCCTTCGCCCTCACGCTCGATCTGTTCAACCCGCGCACGCACCCGCAGCACTGACCCGGTGCGTTTCGATGCCGCCAGATAATGCTGATGCAGCGCCGCCACATCGATATCCGCGCACTCAGGCTCCCATGCGCCAACAATCCAGTCGCTGCGCAACCCCGGCACCCGCGCTTCCAGTGCCGCCCGATCCTGCAAATGCAGCGTCGCGCCCAAGGCCGAAAACTTCTCGACAAACGCCTCGACTTTGCCGCGATCTCCCGCGCGCCCGATGTTCAGCGCTCCGCGCGGCGAAAGATACCCGCCTTCGCGCAGGAACCGCCCTGATGCCATCGTCAGCGGAAACACCCCCGGCCCGCCATAAGTCTCTTCCCAAAACGCAGCCGAACGCCCGGTGGTGTGATAGCCCGGCGTATCTTCCGCCTCGACGAGCAGCACGCGGGCAAAAGGCGCGCATTCGGCGGCCAGACTTGCACCGGCCATTCCTGCGCCAATGATGGCAACATCAAACACTTCGGCGGCCTGCGTCACGACAATTGCGCCTCAACAGGCAAGGGTGCCATCCGGTCAAGAAAATCATCGATAGCGTGCATGGCTTTATCGCGTACCAGATCAACCTCCCGCAGCAATTCATGGCGCGCTTCACGCCCCCAACTGACCAGTTGCGCACGCGGTAAACGCCTTGCCGCTTTTTCGATGGCCTTCCACGAAACCAGCCCGTCATACCGTGCTGCAAGCATCAGGACCGGCAAGTCCACCGCCTCCAACAAGCCCGGCTGATCCAGCGCGATAACCGAAGCATATGCCCGTTCGACCCAGCGCCAGCTTCCCGGCCCCATTGCCAGATAGGGCCGCGTTTCTTTCCAGTGCGCCTCATCGCCATAGCGCGCTTCATCATGCGTCAGCAGGGTATTGCGGGCAGCAACACTTGCACCGGGTTTTTCGCTGGTCTTCCATGCCATGCGTTCAGGGTCGCCCCAGCGACAGAACAGTTCCGCTACCCGCTGTAACAACCGATTCGGTCCCGGCGTCAGGAAGCCCAGCATCGGCGCACTCAACACCACCGCCACCGGATCAATCCGCTTTTCCGCCACAGCGCGCAGGACAAGGTGCCCGCCCATGGAATGGCCGATGATCACGTGCGGCGCGGGTGTTTCGTTGACCCATGCGCTCCAGAATGCTGCAAGATCATCTACCCAGACCGAAAAATCGCTGATGTGTCCGGTTGATGGGTGCGCGGTCATCCGCCCCGACCCGGCCTGACCGCGCCAATCCAGCGCTGTAACGCGCCAGCCTTGGCCATGCCAATAATCCAGAGACTCCAGATATTTTTCGTAAAAGTCGCCGCGTCCGGGCAAAAACAGGATCGATCCACGCGAAGTGGACTCATCACCACCGCCTTGCCCGCCCGGCCAATCAATCCGGCGTATTTGATGGCCGTCACCTGTTGTCCACATTGCTTCTTGCGCGGCAGAGGGAATCGCCCTGCGATCAATGGCCTCGCGCTTGCGGGAAATCATGCGGCGTCGTCTCCATCTGGCGCATTCTTGCGCCAAGGTTTGGTTACCGTTTGGTAAGTGGTTGTCCCGTATACCTTCAACCATGCAAGGCAATATCTTCATCTACGGGCTGGTCGGAGCATTGGCAATCGCGCTGCTGGTTGCTGCTTTTACCGACATCCGTCGTCGCCAGATCGACAACTGGCTCAATGCCACCGTGGCGCTCGGAGCGCCTGCATTCTGGTGGGCATCAGGCCTTTCGATCTGGCCGGACATGGTCATCCAAATCGGCCTTGCCCTTGTGGCATTTGTCGCACTTGCCGGACTTTTCGCCATGAAGTGGATGGGTGGAGGCGATGTCAAATTGCTGTCTGCACTCGCCTTGTGGCTGACGCCGCTCACCTTCCTCAAGCTACTGATCATCATGTCGCTGATTGGCGGTGTGCTCACCATGATCATCGCGGCCTGGCAGTTCACGATCACGCGCAAGCGCGACGCCAAGATACCCTACGGCGTGGCCATTGCCTGCGCCGGACTGATCACTCTGGCACCTACGCTGGAAGCCGGCTGGCGATCGGTCACCGGTGCCTGAGGCATCATACCGCAATTTTTTAACCAATTTGCCCGAGAGATGCGGGTCAGACTTTAGAGGGCAGGACAAGTAGCCATGGACAAAAGGAAGCTGATGTTGCTGGTGGGAGCGCTGATTGTCGCGCTCGGCACTGCCTTTGCAGCGCGAAGCCTTTTCGTCGGAGCAGGCACGCCGCAAGCTGCGGCCGCCGCTCAGGTCCCCATGGGAGCAAAGGTACTTGTCGCGCAACGCGCGCTACCTGTCGGCACGATCATCACGGCTGACTCCATCAACTTCCAGGCATGGCCCGAAGACATGGTGAAGGATGTCTACTTCGTCGAAGGCGAGGCCGACATGCAGAAACTGCTTGGCACAGTCGTGCGTAACCCGATTACAGCTGGCGAACCGGTGACCAAAGGCAATCTGGTCGCACCTGGTGATCGTGGCTTCCTTGCGGCGGCGCTTGGCCCAGGCATGCGCGCCGTTACCATCTCTGTTTCTGCACGCACCGGCGTTGCCGGCTTCGTGTTCCCCGGCGATTATGTCGATCTTGTCCTGACGCAGTCCGTCCAGGGCGGCGGCGGCGATGGCGGTGCGCTGAGAACTTCCGAAACCATCATGAAGAACATGCGCGTTCTTGCAACGGACCAGTCCACCGAACAGGAAATGATCGAAGGCAAAACCCGCGTCCGTGCCTTCAGCACTGTTACCGTCGAAGTTACGCCCAAGATGGCCGAGAAAATCGCGGTGGCACAAACTCTCGGCACTATCAGCCTTTCGCTACGCTCTATCGCTGACAATGCGGCCGAACTCGAACAGGCCATTGCTTCGGGCGATGTCAAAATCCCCAGCGGCCTCAGCAAGCAGCAAGAAGAAGCCCTGCTGAAACAGGCCATGAAGCGTCCCATGGAAAGTGCCACCACAAGCTTCGTTACCGGTGGTGATGTCTCGCGCTTCTCGCGCAAGAACATCGCCCCGAACCCCGCAAAGCTGGCGGCCCAAATGGCATCACCCGTCAATCCCGGACCGAACATGTCTGGTCCGTCCATGTCCCTGCCTGCCCCAATCGTGCCCAAAGGCCCGATTGTTCGCGTCAGCCGCGGCAAGGACGTCGAAAACGTGACATTGGAAACCAAGTGACATGACGACCCCGCGACAGACACCGCTTGCGAAGGGCAGCAAAATGACACGCCGTCTCTCCACATCATTCATCTCGGCTGCGCTCATCGCACTGCCCGCAGCCTTGCTGCCTGCATCCGCCGTACTTCACGCGCAAAGCGTCACGAGCCCATCGCGGACAGTGACGATCTCGATCGGGCGTGGCGAATTGATCACTGTTCCTGGCCGTATGGCGGACGTTTTCGTTGCCGATGAAAAGGTCGCAGACGTTCAGGTCAAATCGACCAACCAGCTGTATGTATTCGGCAAATCTGGCGGCGAGACAACAATCTACGCCAGCAATGCCAAAGGTGATGTGGTGTGGTCGGCCAATGTCCGCGTTGGCACGAACCTCGATACCATCGACCAGATGCTCAACATGGCAATGCCCGATGCGCGCGTGACCGTTTCAACCATGAACGGCACAGTGCTGCTCACCGGTACGATCGGCGCACCTGAAGACGCTGCAGAAGCAGAACGTCTGGTCAAAGCCTTCGTGGGCGATAAAACCAACGTGATCAGCCGCTTGAAGATGGCAACGCCGCTGCAAGTCAGCTTGCATGTTAAATTTGCCGAAGTCAGCCGGTCGTTGGTAAAGAACCTCGGCGTCAACCTGACCACGATTGATGGCACTGGCGGGATCAAGTTCGGCATCGGCCAAGGTCGCGCAATCGGCCAGACATTTGCTACCGATGCCAGACTGCCGTTCGCAGTCGGTGCGGGCAACATTTCCGCAAGCGGCTTCATACCTGATCCGACAGGAGCCACGAACAACCTCGTCGCAACCCCCGGCACCGGGGTTAGCGCCGCCGCTGGTGGCACTTCCATTGCCGGGATGGGCAGGCTGCTTGGCCTGAACCTGCTTGGCGCGCTCGATGCGGGCGAAACGCTTGGCCTCGTGACCACATTATCAGAACCAAATCTGACTGCGCTTTCGGGTGAAACGGCCGAATTTCTGGCAGGTGGCGAATATCCCATTCCCATCCCGCAAGGGATCGGCGTGACCACCATCGAATTCAAGAAGTACGGTGTCAGTCTGGCCTATACGCCCACGGTTCTGGCCAATGGCCGCATTTCCATCCGCGTTCGTCCCGAAGTGTCCGAACTTTCCAGCACCGGCGCTCTCAAACTTGATTCGGTTGAAATCCCCGCGCTCACCGTACGCCGTGCTGAAACAACTGTGGAACTGGGGTCGGGGCAGTCGTTCATGATTGCCGGCTTGCTCAGCAATAACGCGCAAAACTCGCTCACCAAAATGCCGGGCGCAGGCGATATCCCCATTCTGGGATCGCTGTTCCGCTCAACCAATTACCGCAAGGGTGAGACGGAACTTGTGATCGTGGTTACGCCCTATCTGGTCAACCCGGTCAACGCCAATGACATCGTTCTGCCAACCGACGGTTTCCAAAGCCCCAATGATCTTCAGCGCCTGCTGGGTCACATGGAAAGCGATGGCGTACCCGGCGGCAGGCGTCCCATGCCAACCGAAAAAGACGGCACGG
>JADYXV010000308.1 GCA_020853995.1 Novosphingobium sp. | reverse complement strand
TTCCGACTGGGCGACCAATTGCCCGGAATACAAGGTGACCGCCGTGCAGATCACGCCATCGAACGGCCCGAGTGACTGGCAGGAAGATTACGAGGCGCAAGCCACGCTTTCGCGCCGCATTCAGGGTTCGGCGATGGAGCCTGCCGAATGAGCGGGCAGACGGTCGAAAAGCTGGCCTACATGGCCAACCAGATCGCGCGAAACATGACGCTCGATGCGACGCCTGCGGCCTCGATCGCCGAGCACATCATAGCGTTCTGGACGCCGGTGATGATCGATATGCTGCTGGCACAAGGCAACGCTGGGCTCGATCCGCTTGCGGCAGAGGCGATGGCCACTGTTGCCGCGGCGCGCGCCAATGCCGGTTGAAGGTGCGCGCCCTTTTGCTTTGCGCGAACATTATGCCGATGGTTCCCCGGCAAGTGCGATAGAACGCCTGCTGATTGAAGAAGCACCGGTAGCGGTTGAGATCAACGGCGTGGGTTATGCCGTAATGATGGCAACGCCTGTTGATCTTGAAGACTATGCGCTGGGGTTCTGCCTTTCCGAACAGCTGATTGCATCGCCGCAGGAGTTCGTTTCCGCCCACGCTGCGCCGGTTGACGCAGGCGGTTGGATGCTGCGGGTGCAATTGGCGGCATCGGGTGCGGGGCCATTGCTGGAGCGGGCGCGGTTACGCTTGTCCGAAGGTAGTTGCGGCTTGTGCGGGATTGAGAGTCTCGAGCAAGTGATGCGTCCGTTGGCACCGGTTGCGGCGCAGCTTGAGGTGGAACCGGCCGCCATGTTTCGCGCGGCAGAGGCGCTGGGCGACAGGCAAGTGCAGGGCAAGGCAACGCGGGCAGCCCATGCGGCGGCGCTCTGTGCGGCAGATGGCACGATCCTGCTGGTGCGCGAGGACGTGGGGCGGCACAATGCGCTCGACAAATTGCTGGGTGCAGCCGCCCGGGCGGGCCTCAGCGTTGCCGGGCATTTCATCTTGCTCACTGCGCGGTGCAGTTTCGAACTGGTGCAAAAGGCGGTGATTGCCCAAGTGCCACTGCTTGTGACGATCTCGGCCGCATCGACGCTGGCGGTCGATCAGGCGCGGGCGCATGGCCTCAGGCTGGTGAGTCTGGCGCGGCGGGATAGCTTGCTGGAGGCGTAAGCGCCGCCATTGCCTCGATGGCGCGGGCGATGCCATCCATTGATGCAGGCTTGTTCAGTAAAGGTCCGGCGGGGGCGCCTGCGCGCTTATCAAGCGCACTATGGCCGCTAAGATAAGTGAATGGCACGCGTTCGGCTTGCAAACGCTCCGCCACCGGGATCGAGGTTTTGTCTCCTCCGAGAGAATAATCGAGCAGCGCGCAATCGACCGGGGTCTGGTCAAGGAGGGCGAATGCCTGGGCGACAGTTGCGGCAGCGCCCACGGGTTCGTGGCCAAGATCGGCGATGCTCTCTTCAAGGAGCATGGCGAGCAGCGGCTCATCTTCGACTATCAGGACTCGCATGGTTGATCCTTCAACAGCCCAAATGAGCGCGATTGGCGCACCGGATTTAAGCTAGGCTATCGCCTTGCCACGATTACGCAGGTACAGCAATTGTAGCGGTCACGCGGTAACAGCCGGGGGAGGGAAGTGAAGCGATGGAGGCAAGCGAAGTCCCAGAGCCGGCGCGCTATTCCGACCAGTCATCAGCCAGCGGTAAAGAGCGCGGGTTAGCGACCGGTCTGGCCATTGCGTTTCATCTGGCGGTCCTGTGGGGCGTGATCCACGGTTTCGGGGGAGTGCCAGCACTCACGCCGCTTGTGGACGATGTTTTTTCGACGAGCACGTTTGATGTGCCGCTCGAGCAACCCAAGCCAACGCCGACCCCGACAACGCCCGAACCGGCCGGCGCTTCAGCGCCGGAAGGGCGCAAAGCTGTGGCCAAGGCGACGATTGCCAAAGCAAGAGTGCCCGCCAAGAAAGTTCCCGCGCCGCCGGTAGCCTCGACCGGCAACGATGTGCGGTCAGGCGCTGCAGCCCAAGGCCAGGGAACGGGAGGCGGCGGCGCGGGCATGGGCACCGGCAGCGGGGCCAGTGGCAATGGTTCGGGCGGCGGGCTGGCACGCAAAGCCGAAAAGATCGCGGGCGATATCCGCTCTACCCGCGATTATCCCCGGGGCGGTCAGGAAGAGCGGATCGGCAAGCGTGTGGTCATTCTGCTGAACGTGGGTGCGGACGGGAGAGTGTCGGGCTGCAAGGTTTGGCGGGCAAGTGGCGTGCCCGAGGCCGACGCGGTAACCTGCAAGCTGGCGATCGAGCGGTTCCGGTTCCGCCCGGCCACGGATGGAGATGGCAATCCGGTGGCCTCGACATATGGCTGGGAGCAGCGCTGGTTCGCTCCTTGATTGTTGCGCCGCACAAATTCTCGGGCAGGGGCTGGATCGCTTAAGGCGATGAACTGCCGACACTTTGCGACGAGTGGTGGAGAAACTGCTGTCTTATTGCTGCAATGCGGTGCAACCGTATGGCCTGCGGTGCGTTCAGTCACTGACGGTAGAGGCGGCGATACCCCGCGTGCCTCCCGCAGTATTGGAAGAGCATCGGCCATGACCGCCAGTAACAATCGGAACGGGCTTGCCGCAGCGTCGGCAACCGGCTCGGCGCTGTCAATTCTGCGTCCTGCAGATGCAAAGGCACGCCAGCGCATTGCGCTGATCGGTGGCTTCCGGCCAAGGATGTGTGGCATCGCCACTTTTACAACCGACATCTATGAACAACTGGGCGTGCATCACGAAGATGTGATGGTCGACCTCCACGTGATCGACGATCACCGCGCGCCTCTGGCCTACGAGGACGTTCGGGGCACGATCCGGTCTGATCGGCAGGAAGACTATCGCAACGCCGCCCGGCGGATCAACGAGGACGCGGTCGACGCAGTGTGGCTTCAACACGAATACGGGATATTCGGCGGTGAGGCGGGCGAGATGGTGCTCGATCTGGTTGACCGGCTGGCTGCACCACTGATTGTCACACTGCATACGGTTCTGGCTGAGCCTTCGGCAAAGCAGCGCAAAGTGCTGGAACACCTGTTACGCCGTGCTTCGCGCGTGATGGTGATGTCTGCCCATTCGCAGCAACTCTTGCGTGACCATCATGATGTGGATGCCGGGAGAATTGCGCTGATCCCGCATGGCGCGCCAGACCGTCCGTTTGGCCGCGAAGAGGAGCATAAGGCAAAGCTCGGGCTTGCGGGCAAACAAGTGATGATGACGTTCGGCTTGCTGGGGCCGGGCAAGGGGCTTGAGACGGTGATCGAGGCTTTGCCCGCGATTGTGCAAAACCACCCGGAGGTGATCTACCGGATTGTTGGTGCGACGCACCCGAACCATGTTTCGGAAGACGGCGAGGGATACCGCGAGAAACTGATGGAGCTTGCCGACCGGCTTGGTGTTGGCAGCAATGTGCATTGGGACAATCGCTTTCTTGATACAGAAGAGCTGCTCGACCAGCTTGAAGCCTGCGACATTTACCTGACGCCATATCCCAATATGCAGCAGTCGACTTCGGGTACGCTCAGCTATGCTGTGGCGCTGGGCAAGGCTGTTGTATCAACCCCGTATGTTCATGCGCGGGAACTGCTTGCTAACGGTGTGGGCGTGCTGATCGAACCGCGCCATCCAGAAGTGATTGCGCAAGCCGTAAACCGGCTGCTGGACGATCCGGCAGAACTGAAAGCGATACAGCGCCGCGCTTGGGAAAAGGGGCGCGAAACCATCTGGCCGTGTTTTGCCGGGGCCACGCGTGCGCTGGTAAATAGTGTTGTTGTGCAGCCGGTTCGGACAACACCTTTGTTGGCTACACCCGGCTTCACCGGCGTTGCCGGAATGAGCGATAGCACCGGGATCTTCCAGCATTCGATCCTGACCGTGCCCGATCGCCGCCACGGCTATTGCATCGATGACAATGTGCGCGCGCTGATGCTGATGGGTGTTGCTGATGGTGTCCCGCTGGCAGAGCGGCAACGTTGGGCGACGATCTATGCCTCGTTTATCCAGCACGGTTGGAACCCTGATCGTGCCGCTTTCCGCAATTTCATGAGCTTTAACCGCACTTGGTGCGAAGATGTAGGGTCAGACGATAGCAATGGGCGCACGCTTTGGGCGCTAGGCCACGCGATGGGGCACGCACCGGACGAGGGTTTGCGCCTCTGGGCGGCGCAATGGTTTGATATCACACTAGAGCCGGTTGCTGCGATGAGCTCGCCAAGGACGGTGGCGTTCTTGATGCTGGGCTGCGTTGAGGCTTTGCGGGTCAATCCAGGCCATGCGGCGGCGAGGATAGCGCTGGCGCGAGGCGCGGCGTTGCTTGAGGGATTGCTGGCGGTTTCGCGCCGCCCTGATTGGGCTTGGTTCGAGGCGGTGCTCGGCTATGACAATCCGCGCCTGCCGCAAGCGCTGATAGAGGCAGGGGCCATGCTGGGCCGCGAGGACTGGCTGGAAAGCGGGCTCTTGAGCTTGCGCTTTATCACGCGCCAGCAAGTTTCAGCGCAGGGGCATTTCCGTCCGGTGGGCTCAGAGACGTTTGGCCAGTATTACGAAAGCCTGCCGTTTGATCAGCAACCCGTCGAGGCGTGGGCTGCGATTGATGCGGCAGCGGCTGCTTTTTCGGCAACGGGAGATATCGGCTGGCTGCGCCACGCCGAAACGGCCTATCGCTGGTTCCTTGGCGGCAATGATCGCGGAGAAGTTTTGGCCGACATTGTGACCGGGCGCTGCCGTGACGGTGTGACACCCCAGGGCGTGAACCTGAATTGCGGTGCAGAATCGATATTGGCTTTCCAGCTTGCCCACTATGCGATGTGCCGGTTGGCAAAGCGTTCAGGCGCAGGCAAGCCCGTGACGGGCACGTTGTCGCAAGATGCCAGACCTGATCAGGTCAATTACAAAGGTACGCAACAGCTTGCGGGTACTTGAACAGAGGCTTCATGCCGATCCATCGCGGGTTGTGCTTCGTCCGTTCCATCTGGGCTGGCAAGGGCCGGGAGGGACAACCGCGCGTGCGGAAAAGCTGGTGTCGGATGTCGCCTCGCTAAGCGAGAACGACGCAGCTGAAGAGTATACGAGGGTTCTGCACGATTTTGAGGAACGCCATTGGCAGACCGAGATAATGTTTCTTGAACGCTATGCCGAGATTGAAACGATGCTGGGGCTTGATCCAGAAGCCTATACGATTATGCGCAAACGGTTGATCGGGGCCTATTTTTGCCACGAGTATACTTACGCCGCCGCTGCCTTGATGAACCCCAGCATTGTGCCCCATCCCGATCAATCGGGCATGAGCGATGGCGCGGTGCGGTTTGTGATGAGCCTGCGTGCGGTGGGCGAAGGGCACATCAGTTCTATCGTGTTCCGCGAGGGTATAGCTTTGCCGGACGGAACCTTTGAATTGTGGCCGCAGAGCCATTTTGCAACAGCCATGCAAGCCGATGACAGCCTTTCGGCGATGCGCGAAGATGGGGCGGTGGCGGTGCACAGGCACGCCGAAAGAAGCCTCTCCAATAGCGTGATGTTCCCGATCACCGAGCAGCAGCGGGGTGGTCTTGAAGATTTGCGGCTGGTGCGGTTTGATCATGGCGGGGGCGATTATGAGTGGGTGGGCACTTATACGGCCTATTCCGGGGTTTCGATCCGGTCCGAATTGCTACGGACCTGCGACTTTCGTCAATTCGTGCTTGAGCCGATTGAAGGCCGGGCCGGGCGCAACAAGGGCATGGCGCTTTTCCCGCAGCAGATCGACGGCCAGTACTGCATGGTTGGACGGCAGGACGGCAAAAACCTCTTCCTGTTGAGATCAGACCGCATGGACTCTTGGGACGACGATGGCGTGCTGTTGATGGAACCGATGTTCCCGTGGGAGTTTGTCCAGATCGGCAATTGCGGCAGCCCGATCCTGACAGAGCATGGGTGGTTGCTGTTTACCCATGGCGTTGGCGCGATGCGCAAATATGCCCTCGGCTGTGCGCTGCTCGACAGGAATGATCCATCGAAAGTGATCGCGCGGTCGCCAAAGCCCATCCTTACTGCGATAGATGCAGACCGGTTCGGTTATGTGCCCAATGTGGTCTACACTTGCGGCGCGCTGCTTGTCGGGGAGGAGTTGCTTATACCCTATGGTATATCTGATAGTGCAGTCGGCTTCGCTTCGACATCGGTCTCAGATCTTCTGGCAATGATGCAGGAAACGCCCTAAGGGCACTGATGAAATCGCGCGATACACTTTCGATCAAGGCGGAAAATGAACGATATCATTCCTGTTATCCTTTGCGGAGGCAGTGGCACGCGGCTCTGGCCCCGATCCCGCAAGAATAAGCCCAAGCCGTTTCTGCCATTGGTGGGTGATACCACGATGTTCACGGCGACGGTTCTGCGGTGCGAGGGCCAACCAGGATTTGCCCATCC
>JADYXV010000307.1 GCA_020853995.1 Novosphingobium sp. | reverse complement strand
TCACGCAGTTTGCAAAACTTCGCCCGTTCAAGCGCTTCGGGCAGATTTCCCGAAAAGCTGTTCAGCTCGCTCACGACCTCATCAAATGGCGGGCTGACCCAGGGGTGCAGTTGTACGCCCACTTCCGCACGCCCTGCCTTCACCGCTTCGCCCAGTGCCTCGACTGCCTCGGCAGAGGTGGCGATGGGATAGTCGATCAGATAGGCAGGGACGACGCCAAAGCCTTCGCAAAATTGTTGGAACCGGGCGATGTGCGGCACATGGTCCAGCCCGTGGCTGGTGCGGTCCAGCGGCTTGCTCCAATCGAATTCTTCTTCTGTGTCGACTGTCACCACAAACCGCGTGCCGAATGCCGCGTCAAACCGGACGAAGTCGGCTTCGTCTGGCATGTCGGTGATGTTCGCTTGTTCGCCCAACGTACCCCCCCGATCAGCCAGCAAACAAATGCTGGTCGGGAGCCGCATGGGTCTGGACGGCATGATCGCCGGTCAGATAGGGCAGGCCGATCAACAGATGGTTATCATCGCGCCTTAACGCGCCGCCACCCGCTTCCAGTTCGGCCCGCGCCAGCCGCAGGGTAAAGCCATTGCCCAGCATCGCCGATGTTGCAAACGCACCAGCACTTGCCGTGGCATCGGGCGCAAATAGCGCGGTATCGTCCAGCCGCTGCAACGATGCGGGCAGGGTCAGCGTCAGGGCTGCCAGATCCGGCTGCGCCTCAAACGTAATGGACAAGCGTTCACCGGGGGCAACGCTGGACGCGATGACCGAAAGCACGCGCCAAACCGAACGCTCAACTTCATCGGCGGCAAATGACACGGTGACCGGCTCGGGCGGCAGGGTTACGTTCAGCCGAACATTGCGGGCGGCCAGGACAGGCGTCACCTGTGCTACCATTTGTGCAATGATTGCGGCGGCATCAGCTTCGCCAGTGTCGATGGTAAGCGCGCGGCTTTCCAGTTTTACCAGCCGCTCGACCTCTTCAAAGCCTGCCAGCATTTGTGCGGCGTCAGATGCAATGCTGGCGGCCATGGCGCGGTATTGATGCGGTGTCTGGCCGAACACCTGCTGCTGGATGACCTCGGCAAAGCCCTGAATGGCGTTGATCGGCGTGCGCAGCTCGTGCAGCAACTGGCGCAGCCGGTCCGCTTCAAATTCGGGCGTGATTTGCGGGGCGGCTGGCGCGGTGAACGCCAAAGCGATGGGGCGGCGCAGGCGAAGCAAGTAGCCGGTAAAGCTGCTGCTATCGCGTGAAAAGTTTGGCGTGCCATCGGCCTGCCATTGGCCTGCCACATGATCGGCCCCGGCAATGGCAATGCGTCCTGCCGTGATCGGTTGGCGCTTGCGGAAGGCGGACGCCATGTCCTCATCGCAGTTTACCGGCGCAGATGGATCGGTGGCAAACAGGCGGCTGCCCACCAGCATTCCTGCCGGATCAACCCCGGCATGAATTACCACGCCTTCAGCATCAGTGCGCAAATCAATGGATAGCGGTGGTTTGCGGGCAGGGGTGTGTACGTCACCAAACGGCAGCAGCGGGGCAACGCCATCGGTACGCGGCATTGGCGTGTTGGCATCGCGCTCCTCGCGCTTGCGGCGGAACGCTTCAATCCTGCGGACAATGGCCCCAATGCCATCTTCCTTGGCCGGTCCTGGGGCCGGCTCTGGCGCAACAGGAACGGCGTTTTGCGGTTCAAGTAGTGCCTCAACCTCGGGAGCAGCAGCAGCTGGTGCAGCGACTTGCAAGCGCACGTCAGCTTCCGGTTCGGGCAGCAAAAAGTCATTCACGCCAAGCCGCGACAGCACTTCGCGCACCCGTTCGCCCAGATCTGTGCGGTGGCGCAAGAAGCCCCGTGCCGTGGTGGGCAAGCGCGGGATCAGCGCAATCCAGTCATCTTCGGGCAGGCGGGCAGATGATATGATCGCAGACGCCGACCGCGGGCTACCCTGGGCAAAATGATAGACCAGCACAGCTGAACGGTGTGTGGTGCCGCGCAATACCGCCGCGCACTCCTCGTCCGAGAGCATCCCGGCCAGCGAATCGATTCGTTCCAGCGCCGTTGCGTGCTGGGTTGACCATGCCGATAATGGTACCCCGCCAACCAGATCGATGAGCTGCCGCAATTGTGTGCGGCCCGCCATTTTTCCGGCCGCGTGGGTGCGCAGCACGGTTTCAAGGCGGTCATCAACGATCATCAAAGTTCCGAAGGTCCATTCCACGAGAGGCCAAAGCGCGAAGCCTTGGATGGCCATACCTGACCGAACGGCTTGTTTAACCTACCTAAAGCTAACAAATCGTGGCCACGGGCAAAAGGTCGCAATCCACTGCGTTGCAATATGAGACGATTGCGATATGAAACAACATTATTAGCGTCGCGTGTTCGATTTTGTGCGGAAACTTGTCATATTGGCTTCTTTCCGAACGTGAATACGGGCGATTGTGAAACGGATTTTCAAAAAGGCTTTTTACAAGTGGACGCGATTGACCGGCGGCTTCTCGCTGAACTGCAGGACGAAGGGCGTGTAACCAACGTCGAGCTGGCGCAGCGCGTGGGGTTGACTGCCCCGCCTTGCCTGCGCCGCGTGCGCGCGCTCGAAGATGCTGGCGTGATCAAGGGCTATCACGCTGAACTTGATGCATCAAAGCTGGGCTTTGCCATTACGGTTTTCGCGCTCGTCAGCCTGAAGAGCCAGGCCGAGGAATCATTGCGCCAGTTCGAAGATCACATGCGCACGCTGGCCGAAGTGCGCGAATGCCACATGCTCAATGGCGAAATCGACTTCATCCTGAAGATCGTCAGCCGCGATCTGCAAAGCTTTCAGGAATTCCTGACCAGTAAACTGACCCCTGCGCCCAATGTTGCCAGTGTCAAAACGTCTTTGACGATTCGCACGGCGAAGCAAGTGCCGGGCGTCCCGCTGGAGGATTGAGGCGTCGAACTATTCCGGCGCGCCTGCCGCCTTTTGATGATGGCGAATCACTTCGTCGATCACAAAGCGCAGAAACTTTTCGGAAAATTCAGGGTCCAGCTTAGCGTCTTCAGCTAATTTGCGCAGGCGCGCAATCTGGCGCTCCTCGCGGCCGGGATCCGACGCAGGCAGTTTATTCTGGGCTTTATAAGCGCCAACGGCCTGGGTTATGCGAAATCGTTCGGCCAGAATGTGGATCATGGCCGCGTCGATATTGTCGATCGACTGGCGATAGCCTGCCAGCACCGCGTCTTCGCTCATTCCCTGTACCCCGCACGATGATAAAACCGCCCGCTACCGCGCAAGATGCATCTTGCCAAGCGCCGCTAGTGACGCCAAGCGACTCAGCACGATGACAGCGACCCTTCACACCCTGCCGCGCAAGGCCGAGCCCTCACTTTCCCCGATGATGGCGCTTGTCGCCGAAGGCATGAACAGCGTCAACGCGGTGATCCTTGACCGGATGCAATC
>JADYXV010000306.1 GCA_020853995.1 Novosphingobium sp. | reverse complement strand
TCTTGAAGGTGGAGACGAAGCCGTCCTTGAACCACGCATCCAGCGCGGGGTTCACGCGGCGCTCGTCCTCGAACATCTGTTCGATCCGCGCGTGATCGCGCAGCGATTCGAGGATCGGCAGGAATTCCCACATCTCGGACTGCGGCGGCTTGTCCGCGCCGTTCTTGCGCAGCAGGATCATCGCCAGCCATTCGCGCAGCGCGGCGTTGTTGAGATACTTCGAGGATGAAACCAGCACGCTGCTGGGTGTTTCGACCGGCATCACGCCACGCGCGAGATAGGGCACGTCATCCATCAGGCATCTCCTTGCGAATCTTCGAGAACAAGCACTTCGCCCTTGCCCCACGCGGCAATGCGCGGATCATCGAGCGAGAAATTGGGCAGCAGATCAAAGAAGCTGCGCCGGGCACAGCACACGCGTTGCATTTTTCGAGGATGCATCCCGGCGAGGTCGCAGCGCGAATGGGAGAGCGCGACGTTGTCCCAGATTACGAGGTCGCCGTTGCGCCAGTGGTGCCGATAGACATTGGCCGGATCATAAAGGTGGGCGAACAGATCCTGCAGCAGCGCATCGCTTTCCACCTTGGCCAAACCCTCGATCCGCGCCGTCTGCATGTCGCTGACGTAAAGGACTGGTTCTGCGGTGCGCGGGTGGGTGATCACCGCAGGGCGGACCATGTGCGGCAGGAAATCGGGCACATTGTAGCCCACTGTACGGTGCGTCTGGATCATCGAAATGACAGTGAGTGCATCGCGATCCTTGAGACGCTCCGCCAGTTCTGCTGGCAAGGGTGCTGCACGGTCAACTCCCGTCAGCTCGATACCAAAAGGCGCCAGTGCACATTCGCGCCATCCAAATTCGGACATATGCCGCTCTCTCCAATTCTTATTGAACGTACGGTACCGAACCGTTCGGTTTATGGCAAGGGTGCATCGTTCAAACGTGCTGCTATAGCAATAGGGAATGGACGAGATTACCGCCCCCTTATCACAGACCGCCAACGCGGGAGACATGGACGTCGCCGGCCCCTCAGCGCGGGTTCGCCACTTGCTGGACGAGGCTCGCGCTGCCTTTGTGGCCGAGGGCTTTGGTGGGGTGAGCATTGACGAGATTGCGCGCCGGGCTGGGGTGAGCAAGGAGACGATCTATCGTCATTTTCCTGACAAGCCGGCCCTGTTCCGCGCGGCGTTGACCGAATTCGAAGGACGTTTTGCGCTCCGCACCGCCGCGCTGGGACAAGTGGAAGCGCCAATCGCGCTGCAGGACATGGCGCGCGCGATTTGCGATACAGCGGTGGAGGGCGGGTTGCTCAGCCCGCTGTGGCTGGCCGCAGGCCTTGCCGGCCACATGCCTGATTTTGCGCGCGAGTTGCAGCAAGCCCAGTGGCAAAGGCTTGAGCCGCTGCGCGAGGCGCTTGCGGCCCATGCGCGGGCGCGGGGCGTGGTAATCGCGGTACCCATGGCGCTGGCGCTCGATTTCGGATCACTGGCAGTGGAAGGTCCGGCGCAATTGCTGGGCTTTGCGTTGCCCCCAGCGCAACAGAGGAAAAGGCTAGCGGTGCGTGTCGCGGCCCTTTTTGAAGGAGGACTTCAGGCATTGAGCGCCCAAGGCGCTATGCCGGATCGTTCTGACGAAGTGTATCGCCCCTCTGCACCGTCGCCTGAACACTTGCGTCGTCTGCTGGATGTCAGTGCCACGCATTTTCTGGGACAGGGGTACGAGGCGACCAACCTCGCGGCGCTGGGGGCGCAGGCGCAAGTTGGGCGTGGTACGCTCTACCGCCACTTTGGAAGCAAGGAGGGGTTGTTTGCCGCCACCTTGCGCGACCTGGCGACGCAAGTGGCGCAATCTGCGCGCGTGCCCGCCTTGCCGGATCGGGCGGATGTGTCAGCCCTTGCGCGGTTTCTTTTCGCAGCCATCGGCAATCTGGGCGGCTCGCCCTCGCTTGAATTGCATCGCACCGCCATTTCCAGCTCCCGCCGCGAACCCACGCTGGCCCGCGAAGTGCATGACACCGTCCGTGCACCATGGTTGCGGCCGCTGACTGCGTGGATCGCGAACCTGACGGGCCTTCCCGATGCGCAATGGCTGGCGCGGCAGACACTGGTGCTGGCACTACAGGGCAGCCGCCTGTTTGCCATGGGCACAGAGCAGACCGTAGAGGAGGCGCAGCATCATGCTGAACGGTCTGCGCAGATCATCCTTCATGGATATATTGCCATGCTGAATGCGTAGTTGATGCCCGTAGATGCGCTTGACTCATCGGCGCGCCTGACGAACCATCGCCAGCGGGGAGCAGGGTTTCGCCTTCTGGGGAGCCATGGATTGAACGATGATTTCATGCCGCTCAGGACATTGGCCTGACGCGATGGGACGCTGGACCCACCATCACGCGCCGGTCAACGGCATCGCCATGCCTTGGGTGGAGCAGGGGCAAGGCCCCGCCATCGTGCTGTGCCACGGGTTTCCGCATTTGTGGATCAGCTGGCATCGCCAGATCGGGCCGCTGGCCGGTGCGGGCTGGCGGGTGATCGTGCCCGACATGCGCGGCATGGGGCAGACCGAGGCACCCGCCGATCCCGCTGCCTATGATGCGGTCAGCACGGCGGGCGATCTGGCGGGCCTGCTCGATCATCTGGGGTTGGAAAGTGCGGTCTTCGCCGGGCTCGATTTCGGGATATTCGCGATCTACGATTTGGCGCACCTGCATCCCCGGCGGGTGCGGGCGATCATCGCGCTGGAAAACCCGGCCTATCCCGAACGGCCCGATATTTCCCCGCTGGCCGAGGCGGCGCAATGGGCGCAGGCGCATTTCGTCCACATCGATTACGGTGTGCCTCTATTTTCACGTTGTGTTCCTTGTGTTTC
>JADYXV010000305.1 GCA_020853995.1 Novosphingobium sp. | reverse complement strand
GACCTGCCGATCAGCCGAGACTATTTCCTATCGATCTTCGAGCAGGGCAACAGCCAGCCCAAGGTCGTTCACAGCTCCCGAAGCTTCGAGATCGTGCAGTCCATGGTGGCCAGCGGCTATGGCGTGACAATTTCGGCAATCGCGCCACAGCGCGACAGCGCGGTGAACGGGTATCCCCTAACGACCGTGCCGCTGACGGCAGACGTACCCAACTTGTGTTTAGGTCTAGCCGAGCTCGACCGGGGCGCCGACACGCCTGCGTCAAGGGCATTCCAAACCTATTGCGCTAAGTATTTCAAGGAAATCGGCCCCAATCTGCGCGCGCGCGATGGCACTTGAAGCGGCCAGGGGTCAGCGCTCCGGCGCCCTTTCCGGGATCATCTTGCCGGGGTTCAGGATGCCAAGCGGGTCAAGCGCCATCTTGACCGCACGCATCGCCTCTATCGTCGCGGCTCCATGCTCGGCGAGCATGAATTTTCGCTTCATCTGCCCGACCCCATGCTCTCCGGTCGAGGTGCCGCCCATCGCAAGCGCGCGGTGAACCAGCCGCGCAACCAGCGCATCGCAGGCGGTCAGCTCAGCCGGGTCCTGACGGTCGATCATCAACTGGACATGAAAATTCCCGTCGCCGACGTGACCCACGATGGTCGCGACGATACCGCTTTCGATCAGATCGGCCTTAGTCAGCTCGACGCAATCGGCAAGCCGCGAGATCGGCACGCAGACATCCGTGACGATGGAATCGCTGCCCGGCCGCAGGTGTTTCGAGGCCCAGTGGCAATCATGGCGTGCCTGCCAGAGCCGGCTACGCTCTTCGGGTTGCGTCACCCATGTAAACCTGCCCCCGCCGCATTCCCCGGCAATTTCCCCAAAGCGTTCGCTTTGTTCGCGCACGCCTTGGGGGCTGCCGTGAAATTCCAGCATCAGCAACGGCTCTTCCGGCAGATCGAGGCCTGAATAGAGGTTGCAAGCCTTCACCTGCATCTCATCCAGGAGTTCGATTCGCGCCACCGGGATACCCGACTGAATAGCTGAAATCGCCGCGCCGCAGGCCGCATTCACGGTTGGAAACGAGCAGATACCGCTTGAAACCGTTTCGGGGATACCATGCAGCCGCAGCGACACTTCGGTTATGATGCCCAATGTGCCCTCGGATCCGATCAGCAGCCGCGTCAGATCATACCCCGCCGAGGATTTTCTTGCCCGGCTCGCCGTGCGGATGATCTCGCCATTGGCCAGAACGGCAGTAACGGCCAAAACCGCCTCCCGCATGGTGCCATAACGCACGGCGTTGGTGCCCGAGGCACGGGTGGCCGCCATCCCCCCGATTGTGGCATCGGCCCCCGGATCAATAGGGAAAAACAGGCCGACATCACGCAGGTGATGGTTCAACTGCTGACGCGTTACTCCCGCCTCGACTGTGCAATCCAGATCCTCGGAATGAACGGCGACGATCCGGTTCATCTTTGACATGTCGATGCAAATTCCCCCGAAAGGGGCGTTCAGATGCCCTTCCAGCGACGTGCCGGCGCCGAAGGCGATCACCGGCGCCCGATGCGCACCCGCGATGCGCACGATAGTCGCCACCTCCTCGGTCGAGACCGGATAGGCTACCAGATCGGGCGGCTCGCTGAGCCCCCAGGTCAGTGTATTCGCATGCTGCGCGCGCATCGCGTCATTTGCGGAAACCTTTTCCGATATCCGGCTTTCCAACTCGGCGCGCAGCGCATCGATGGCCTCCGCCGAGGGGCGCACCCGGCGTGCATTCGAAATGTTCAAGGAATTCTCCAATATGGCCCGCGCGTCGCACGGCGCATGCTCCGGTCGAGCCAGCCCCGGGTAAGAGCGAAGTCGGTCGATGGCATGACATCACGAGCCTCTCCGCACAGCGCGGCGCGCGCTGCAAACACAAGAGGCCAAGTCATGAATCAGTCCCCGCCACCTCTCGCGCCTGGAAGGTCCGGAGTTCAAGCTGACGGCGCTCGCTGAACAAGACGCGCGCGTTCGCCTCCTCGGTTGAAACGGAGTCGAAATCGATTTCGAAGACCAGGGTTTCGGGTTTCGGGTTTTCTCCCATCGCGGCCCCCGTGGCCGACGCAACGATCTTTCCCGCCGGGGAAATCACCTGGCTTTTGCCGAACAGGGTCACAGAGCCGTGGCTTCCCGCCTGATTGGACATGATCCACCACTGCCCGTTCAGCAAGGCGTGGGCGGGAAATAGGGTTTCCCACCATGTATCGAAGGGCAGGAAATAGGCGCTTGGGTTGATGACCAGACGCGCGCCGCCTTTACGCATCGCCCTTGCGGTTTCAGGAAAATCGCCGTCAAAGCAGATCGACAATCCGATATCGCCAAAATCGGTGCCCTTGCAAATGGTAGCCCTGTCACCGGCGGTCATGACGGTATCCTCCAACCCCCACAGATGCGCCTTGCGGTGCCTTGCCAGGATGTCGCCGTTGGGCCCGATTAGCAAAGTGGTGTTGAAAATCCGGTCGCCGTCCTTTTCGGATAACGTGCCCGGAACCAGATAAACGCCGTGCGCCCGCGCCCAATCGCAGAGTTTGCGAACCAAAGGGCCGTCAAGTGTAACGGCCGTCCTTCGCACATCCTCGACAAAGCTTTCGGGGTCGAAGCCGCATGTCCAGAATTCGGGCAGCACGATCAAATTGCAGGCCGGGTCCATGGCGTCCATCAGCCCGAACGCGGCATCGACATTTTCACGTGCGCCCCCAGGCACGGCAAGCCATTGCGCCAGGCCGACCACCGGCCGATTGAGTTGAACCTGCAGTGTCATTCAAAACTCCATTCTATTGCGCCGCTCAGACATGCAAAATGTCACGGCCGCGCGGGCGCCAGGCGAAGGTATCGCGACGATGAAAAAGCATTCGCGATACCCGGTCAAATCGGAATAGCTGAACCGCCTCCTCAATCGAAGGACATCCGCAAGGCGCCGCCCGGGCCCATCCAATTCCCGAACGCCATCGACCACCCCAAGCAAACCTGATGAGGCTCCTCAGAATTTGCTGTTTGACGGGACGCCAGGAATGTTCCCGAATTGCGGCCGGGGGAGCAACATCCACATTGCGAAGCTGATCGGACAGAGGCCTTCACGATCCGCACAACGGTCTTTGCGATCCGTACCAATGGTGATGTGGGCAAACGAATGCTTGGCATTGCATGATTTAATCAGATCACAGGGAGGTATGAACTGATGACCACAAAAACAAAATTTACATACACGCGCCGCGCCGTGTCGCGCTTTGCCGGAGCCGTCGCGGGCGCGGTCATGCTCGCGTCACCTGGATGGGCGGATGTGCCGGAATCGACCGATCCGATCCATCTGTCCATACATGATCATGTTGGTAGCCATTTCATGAGCACGCTGGCCAAAAGGTTGCTTGAGAAGGCCGGATACAACGTTGAACTTGTCATGATTGGTGAAACAGAAGTTTTACTCGCAGATCAGACCGGTGACATCAGTTTTCAGATCGAGACTTGGACCAGCACTCATCCGGAGCTTCAACCTATGATCGACGAAGGCAAGTTGACCTTGGTTGGTGAGACAGGTTTGGTGGGTAAAGATCGGTGGTGGTATCCTTTATATGTAAAGGAGCTGTGTCCAGGCCTGCCGGATTGGCACGCATTGAAAGATTGTGCTGAAGTGTTTGCAACCCCTGAGACCGGAGATAAGGGACGTTTTCTAGGATATCCCGATAATTGGGGAGGGTGGGACGAAGAACGTATTGCCAG
>JADYXV010000304.1 GCA_020853995.1 Novosphingobium sp. | reverse complement strand
GAGCGGCCACTGGCGGTTGGTGCCGGAGCGGGCCTGCGCGTGATTTTGCGCGAAGGGTGTGACCATACGATTGGCACATGTGCCGACCGGTTTGGCAATGGCGTGAACTTTCAGGGTGAGCCTTTCCTGCCGGGTAATGATCTGCTGACCCGCTATCCGGCGGCGCAGTGATGGACGCGGCGTTGGCTGAGGCGGCCTTATGCCTCGTTGGTGTGCGGTTCCGGTTGCACGGACGCGCTCCTGAAACCGGGCTGGATTGTGTGGGGCTGGTGGCGGCGGCGATGCGGGGGGCGGGATATGCTCCCCGCGCGCCTGAAGGCTATTCGTTGCGCAGTGCATCAGTAACGCGGTGGCTTGGCCATGCCGAACAGAGTGGGCTTCATCCTGCACAGGTGGATGGCGATGTTGTGCTGTGCATGGCCAATCCGGTGCAGCCACATTTGCTGATCGTGGTGCCGTGCGGGTTTGTTCACGCCCATGCGGGGCTGGGCCGTGTGACGTTTCTGCCAGACCCGCTTCCCTGGCCCATCACCATGCAATGGCATTTGGCAGACAAGGATCATTGATCGTCATGGCTACACTTATTCTTTCGGCCGTCGGCACGGTGTTTGGCGGGCCATTGGGCGGGGCGCTGGGCGCGCTGATCGGGCGGCAGGTTGATGCTGCGGTTATCGGTGGCCGCCGTGTGGAGGGACCGCGACTGAAGGAATTGTCAGTCCAGACTTCGAGTTATGGCTCGGCCCTGCCGCTGCATTTCGGGCACATCCGTGCATCGGGCACGGTGATCTGGGCGACCGAACTGGTGGAGCGGCGGGAGAAATCGGGCGGGGGCAAAGGGCGGCCTTCGGTGACGAACTTCAGCTATTCGGCATCGTTTGCGGTAGCGGTGGCGAGCAGGCCGATTGCCGGGATCGGGCGTATCTGGGCCGACGGAAATCTGCTGCGCGGGGAAGCGGGCGATTTGAAGGCTGGCGGGCAGTTGCGCGTTTATTCAGGTCATGGCGATCAACCGGTGGATGGGCTGTTGGTGCAAGCGGAGGGTGTGGCGCGCAATCCTGCGTATCGCGGGCTGGCCTATGTGGTGTTCGAGGACCTGGAGCTTGCCGATTTTGGCAATCGCATACCGTCTTTGACGCTGGAGATCATCGCAGACGATGGCGCGGTGAGTTTTGCCGATGTGATTGGCGAGATGCTGCCAGATGCCAAGGCGGGCGATCTGGCGCAAACGCCGGTTTCGGGATTTACGATCGATCAGGGCGCTGTCGGCGATGTTCTGGCGACGCTTTCGGATGTGACGCCGATGACCTGTGCGGTGCAGGGTGACGCTTTGGCGTTCGGGCTTGCCGAAGTGGCGCCGGATGCGGGGGTGCCCATGCTTCCTGCTCCGACTGCGGGAGGTGATTCGGCTGAAGATGCGCGCGCCGATGGCTGGTCGCGCAGGCGCGATGCGCTGCCATCGGCGCGACAATGCGCGGTGCGGTATTACGATATCGCGCGCGATTATCAGCCGGGCATGCAGCGCAGCATTGGCCGCAGCGGGCCGGGGGATGTTTCCGTAATCGAACTGCCAGCCGCGTTGACGGCGGCAGAGGCAAGGGCGCTGGCGGACAAGGCGGCGCAGCGCTTTACGCAGGCGCGCGACACCTTGCGCTACAGGATCAGCGAGATTGATCCGGCGCTTGGCCCCGGAGCGATGGTGCGCACACCTGTGGCAGAGGGGATCTGGCGCATAGACCAGTGGGAGTGGCAGGCCGATGGTGTGATGCTTGATCTGGCAGCGGTGCCAAGATCATCGCCATCATCGGGAATTGCAGATTCGGGGCGGGCGAACCATCCGGCAGATGAGGTGCCAAGCCCGACCCGTTTGGCCGCATTCGAGGTGCCGTGGGACGGTGTTGGTGACGGAACAATCCCTGCAATCCGTATTGCCGCCAGCGCCTTGACTGCCGGATGGACAGGGGCGGCGCTGTTTGCGCGGCATCCCGACGGAACGCTGGACGCGCTTGGGTCAACGGGCAGACGCCGCGCTATTGCCGGAATGGCGCTTGGCGTCCTGCCGCCTGCGTCGCCGCTGTTGTTTGATGCAGCAAGTTTTGTGGATGTGGAACTGGCATCGGCCGAATTTGTGCTGGATGCCGTGACGTGGGCGCAATTGATGCAAGGGGCGAACAAGGCCGTTCTTGGCGAGGAAATTGTCCAATTTGCCTTTGCCGAATCACTTGGTTCGCGCGTCTGGCGATTGTCTGGCTTTTTGCGGGGGCGGGGCGGTACGGAATTTGCGACTGTCGGCCATGACGCGGGGGAGCCGTTCGCGTTGCTCGACGACAATCTGGTAGTGATTGATGCGGGCATCGTTGGCGAATCAGCGAGCAACGACATCGTGGCCATTGGCAGGGGCGATGCAGATCCTGTTATTGGCCAGATCGGCAACGCCGGATTGACGATGCGTCCGTTGGCACCAGTTCATGGGCGGGTGGTTTTGCAGCCCGACGGGGGTTTGTCACTTTACTGGGTGCGCCGCAGCCGTGGTGCCTGGTCCTGGCTGGACGAGGTCGACGCCCCGCTCAACGAAGCCACCGAGTTGTGGGAAGTGGGGTTCGGGGGAGGACAAAGCCCATTGTTCGTT
>JADYXV010000303.1 GCA_020853995.1 Novosphingobium sp. | reverse complement strand
GAATGGTTTGACCCATGCTCCAACGCGAGCATCTGGCGGGCACATGGGTAGGATGACGCCAAGCGACGGCAGGTGAAGCGATAAGGCCCATCCGTCATATTCGTCCGTCATGCGCGCAATCAGCGTCCGGTGCGTCTCAGGGTCGTCATAAGCAGCCGCTTCCGCGTGCAAGTGGCCATAGAACTTTTCGGCAAGCCCAAGGTAAGGCGGATCTGCGTAAGCGAATTTCATTCCCCGATCTCCCTGCGCACCGCCCCATCAGCGAGGCGTTGAAATTTGCCGCCAGCCGGGAGGGAACCCATCAGGCTGGCGGCTCCGCGCGGGTCGAAGGCGCGGAAACTCATGCGGCCTCACGAAGGCCAGGATCAAGAAAGCCGTTCGGCAGCTCGATCTTGGCCTTGCGCGCCATATCTGCAATCATGGGACGGTAGCGCCAAGCGATTCCCCGCTCGCGCCACATCGAAACGGTGCTTTGGTTCAGGCCGGTCGCTTTCGCCACCGCACCCGATCCGCCTAGCGCCTTGATGAGTTCGTTATGCATGGCGGCTATATTTCACAAAGGAAAAAGCGGCGCAAGGGATTATTTTCACAAAAAATGCATTTAGGGGCTTGCAACGTTAAACGTGATGTGAAATAAGCAATCATCAACACGGAGACACACCATGTTAAAGCCAATCCAGATTTACGAGCAGGCGAAGGTCAATGTGACCGCCTTGCTTGGTCCGCGCCCCGATCCGGGTTTGCGCATTCGTTTCGACACGCCCGACCATGAGGCGACCAACGCACAGTTCAGGGCCGATATTGAAGCCCAGGTCGACGCAGCTCGCAAGGCCGCTTCTGGCATGTCCTACGTTGGCGCCAAGACCGCCGCTGGCATTCATGATATTGCCGTTAGCCTTGCCCACTATGATCGGTGGGAGCGCGCCTTTGCGTGGGATCGGGCTGTAAAGGCTGAATGCAGGCGGCTTGAAGCTGACGTGGTGTCGGCATGACACGCTTGTCCGAACGCATCGCAGCGGACGTTCTCAAGGCGTCTGGCAGTGGCTTGCAGAACTACACCATGAACGGTTCGCGCGAACGCATCATTGAGGCGGCTTCTGTTGCAGATGATTTGCTTGAGGCGGTCATCCAATACCGTGACGATCTGAAGCGCCCGCCAGTTGGTGAAAGCGTCGTTCGGCGCTTGGAAATGGTCAACGCCGCCATCGCCAAAGCCACCGGAGCCGCATCATGAGCAACATGCGCAAGCAACACAACCAATTCATCGAGGTCGGCCTTGTTGAGCCAAGGGACGCACGGCAGCGGATCGACGCAGCGACCAGGCATATCAAAAACCGGCAGGAGCGGGCTTTGGCTCGGCTCAAACTATGGGCGAAGGAGCCAGACTGATGAGCGTGAAACTGTGCAGCCTCTACACCTTAGAGCGTGAACCAGTCAGCTACGAACTGGAAATTCACTACACCTATCACCCTTATCAGCCAGCGCGCGGTCCTTCCTATGCGTCCGGTGGCGAGCCGGAAGAATATGCCTTTGTAGAGATTGATCGGGTCGAATGCGATCAGGTTAATGGACCGTTCGAACTGACGGACGCCGAGGAAGAAGACGCATTGGATTGGCTACTTGGCGAGGCTCAGGACGAACTGATGGCCCGCGCCGATGATGCCGCTGACTATCGCTACCAGCAACTCAGGGAACCATACTGATGACAACTATCAAACAGGAAATTCGCAACCGCTGGACAAATGCGGTGCAATTCACGGCAGACATAACATGCGCGCCGGATGCCACGATTGGCGTTCGGATCGGCTTGGCAGTCAAGTGGGCGAGGCAAAACGATGCCAACCTGCGCGGTGCCGACCTGCGCTATGCCGACCTGAGCAGTGCCGACCTGCGCTATGCCGACCTGCGCGGTGCCGACCTGCGCTATGCCAACCTGTACGGTGCCGACCTGCGCTATGCCGACCTGAGCGATGCCGACCTGCGATCCGTCAAGGCCGATTTTTGGGCTATCTTGACAACGGCGCGCAAGGAAATTCCCGGCCTTATAACAGCCATGCGCGAAGGCAGGATTGATGGCTCGACATATTCGGGAGAGTGCGCCTGTCTCGTCGGCACAATTGCCAACGTCAGGCATGTTTCCGCCGACACGCTGGAACAGGATAGCCGCCGCCCCGCCGAGCAATGGTTTTTGATGATAAACAAGGGCGACAAGCCCGGTGATGACAGTGGCGGTGGTTTTGCGCTGCAAAAGGCATTGGAATGGGCTGAGGAATACTGCGCCCTGTCCGGTGTCAAATTGCCCAAGCCCGCCAAAGTGCCAGCATGACCGGCCACCTCAACCGCCTTTACGCCCGCCGCCAAGACATGCGCGCAGCCATGCGTGTTCTCGACCAGCAGATAGCGGACGAGGAACGCAGGCAATCCGAAGCACTTGGCTACCGGATGATACTTCGCGGGCCGCAGTTGCTTGAAGCTATGGGAAGGAATGTGGCGTGATCGACATCATCCTCATCATCAGCATCATCCTCATCATCACAGGCCTAATCACCGGCCTAGCGACGGCCATTTATTGTGCAGTGCAACTTTATTCGGGAGACAGGAAGTGACCGTAATCAAGACAGACCGCTTCGACGCGCAGCGCAACCGCATGGCAGACCTTGAAGCGCCTACGCCTGCGACAGAGCAATACGAATACTGGGATGAAAGCGAGTCCGGCACATACCGGCTCACTACAGGGCAATTCCTGCTTGCCAGCGTGGTTGTCATTATTGGCGCGATTGCGTTGGTGTTGTGATGACAGTCACCTATCACCCCAATCTGATCCAGGGCAGCGATGAGTGGATGGCCACCCGTTGCGGGATGCTCACGGCTTCCGAAATGAAGCTGATCCTCACGCCGACGCTCAAGATGGCGAACAATGACAAGACCCGCGCCCATGTGTTCGAACTGCTATTCCAGCGCATGACGGGCTACGTCGAACCGCAATATGTGTCCGATGCCATGTTGCGCGGCCAGGAAGACGAGATTTACGCACGGGCCGCCTATTCAGAGCATTTTGAGCCGGTCGCTGAGGTTGGTTTCATCACGAACGACCAATGGGGCTTTACGCTTGGCTATTCCCCCGATGGATGCATTGGCGCGGACGGGCTTGTCGAGATCAAGTCACGCTGCGGCAAGTATCAGGTGCAGACGATCGCGGAAGACGCGGTGCCAGATGAATACATGATCCAGCTTCAAACCGGCCTGCTTGTGAGCGGTCGCAAATGGATCGACTTTATCAGCTACTGCGGCGGCCTGCCGATGTTCGTCAAGCGCGTCGAGCCGGATCCAGAAATTCAGGACGCAATCGTTGCGGCTGCAACCGCGTTCGAAGTCAAGCTGGCGGAAATGGAACAGTCCTACCGCTCAACCCTCGTCAACATGCGCAAGGTCATAGAGACCGAACGGCGCTCGGATATGGAGATCATCATATGAACGACATGGTAGACATGGCGCAATTCACGGAAGCGAAGAGCGACCAG
>JADYXV010000302.1 GCA_020853995.1 Novosphingobium sp. | reverse complement strand
TTTTGTTTGACTTGACTGGCCCACTTTTAAACCGGTGGCTGGCCCCATTTTATACCGGCGTTGACACATCAAGGAGCGCGGCGAGTCTTAGTCGTCGGTCTCGCGTCTGCTGAGCCGGAATGCGGCCTATATCCAACAGTTCATTAAGCGAGGTAGCCCGGCGCGTCTCGACGACAGCGACATTGCGCAGCTGTCGGTTCATTTTGGCGTCCCCGCCGTTGTCTTTGGCGGAGACGAGGTTCCGGAAAGCGCGGGGCTATCGACTATCGCGATCCCGGTTCTTGGCGCCACCGATGCTGACGATAGCCTTGGCCGTGTCCGTCTTGTCGACGAGGCATGGCTGCGCAGTCTCAGTCACAAGCCGACGGGAGTTTCGATCGTCAGGGTCGAGGGAGACGCGATGTATCCGACATTGCGGGATGGCGATGAGGTGCTCATTCAGCGCTATCTCGCCAACGAAAATCCTCGCGATGGGCTCTACGTCATTCGAGCCGATGCCGAGTTGCTGGTCCGGAGGATTGCACTTGAGCCGTCACGAAACCGCATTTGCGTTCTGACCGACAATCCAAACTACCCCAATTGGGATAACCTTCCGCGGAATGGGGTTCAGATTGTAGGCCGGGCAATCTGGGTCGGCATGCATGTCACCTGATCAACCTTTCGTGGAACGGGCGGAGATCGGAAGCGATTCTCGCCAAACTTATGAAGAAGGCTGAATTTCATAGCCAAGGGCGATCATGCCTGATCTTCCAATCGATAATTCACTGTCTCGAAAAAGGGACCAATCCCGCCGTCTATGACGGCAACGTATCCTTCGCGCTGCTCTTGGGCGCGCCAGCGATTTTCCCATACGACGGCATACGACCAGAGTTGCGCTCCGACCGGCAATTCTCCAACGAAACGCTCCCACGCTTCGTGGAGATGGCCAAAAGGAAGTCGCGGGGCTCCGCCCAAGGGATCGTCGACGATTTCGTGCGCCTCGACTTCCGCGACCGTGAAATGGTCAACGAGGTCCCCCTTGCTCGGAGCAAAGATGCGCTCTTCGCTCATCCGTTGCTTCTCATTCCGCCGGGAAGTCCACTTTTCATAGGTGACGAAAGGAACGAAAAGCGGCCAAATGGCTGTGGTTACGAGCACAACCAGGGCGTAGGATCGAAGCGCCTGAGCCGGCACGGGCCGCTTGGCCTTCTCAGAGAGATTGACCCAGATTTCCTTCGCCAGAATGGCGACCATGGGCACTGCCAGAGCCAGTCCGATCACAAGATACCATTGCCAATAAGGCATAGTTGTAGATTTCCGCTGAGAATTGACCCGGTATTTCCATCGAGAATTGACCCGGGTGAAGGTATGTCCCGCAGCGCGGGTCTTGGGTCAAGCTGGTGATTTTTCCTTTCGCGGTTTTGGTGAGGCAGAGCTGGCCCTGAACCGGAAGCTGTCATTGCCAGTTTCGATGATGTGGCAATGATGAGTTAGCCGATCCAGCAGGGCGGTGGTCATTTTGGCGTCACCGAATACCTCGGCCCATTCGCTGAAGCTGAGGTTGGTGGTGATCACGACGCTGGTGCGTTCGTACAATTTGCTGAGCAGGTGGAACAGCAAAGCTCCGCCTGACGGGCTGAACGGCAGATAGCCCAATTCATCGAGAATGATGAGATCGAGCTTGAGCAGACGTTCGGCAATCTGCCCCGCCTTGTTGGCTGCTTTTTCCTGTTCGAGCGCGTTGACCAGATCGACCGTGGCAAAGAAGCGCACTTTTCTGCGATGATGCTCGACGGCTTGAACCCCCAGAGCAGTGGCGATGTGCGACTTGCCGGTGCCGGGCCCGCCAATCAGGACGACGTTGTCAGCGCCGTCGATGAACTCGCCGCCATGGAGTTGCCGAACCAGGGCCTCGTTGGCTTCGCTGGATGCGAAGTCGAACCCGGCCAGGTCTTTGTAAGCTGGGAACCGGGCGGCCTTGATCTGATAAGCGATCGAGCGGACCTCACGTTCGGCCATTTCAGCTTTGAGCAACTGGGAGACCATCGGCACTGCGGCACTGAAGGCTGGGGCACCTTGCTCGATAAGGTCCCCCACTGCTTGTGCCATGCCATACAACTTCAGCGCCTTGAGCATGACGACAACGGCGGCACTGGCGGGGTCATGACGCATGACGCAGCCCTCCCTCACGCAGGGCATCATAACGTCCGACATTGGCCAACGGCTCTTGCGCGAGGCGCAAAGCCTGCGGTGCGTCAATCGGCGCTGCCGGTGGAGCCTTACCATCGATCAGGCGATGCAGGATGTTGAGGACGTGGGTCTTGGTGGCGACGCCCGCATTCAGCGCCAGTTCGACGGCGCAAAGCACGGCCTGCTCGTCATGCTGCAGCACCAACGCCAATATCTCCGCCATCTCCTTGTCTCCGCCGGGACGACGCAGGAGCTGGCTTTGCAGTTGCTTGAAGGCCTCTGGGAGCTGCAAGAATGGCGCGCCATTGCGCAGCGCTCCCGGCTTGCGTTGGATTACTGCCAGATAATGGCGCCAGTCATAAATTGTCCGCCCGCCAGTGTGGTGAGATCGGTCGATGATTCTGGCATGTTCGCAAAGGATCTGCCCTTCGGCCGCCACCACGATCCGCTCAGGGTAGATCCTGATGCTGACCGGACGGTTGGCAAAGGATGCCGGGACGCTGTACCGATTGCGTTCAAAGCTGATGAGGCAGATCGGCGACACCCGCTTGGTGTGTTCGACAAAGCCGTCGAAGGTCCGCCCCAGCGGCATCAGACTGCCAACCTCAGCGGCGTGCACTTCAGCTACGGTACCGGACAAGTTGCCGTGCTCGATCTCGCCCCATTGCGTGATGCATTGTTCCTCGAGCCAGGCATTGAGCGCGTGGATATCCGGGAAGGCCGGCAACTGCTGCCACAGCCGCCGCCGCGCATCTTGCACGTTCTTCTCGACCTGACCTTTCTCCCACCCCGAGGCCGGATTGCAGAACGTAGGCTCGAACAGATAATGGCTCGCCATTGCGGTGAAGCGGGCGTTGACCTGTCGGGCCTTGCCCTTGCCGATCTTGTCGACCGCAGTCCGCATGTTATCGAAGATCCCACGCTGCGGCACACCGCCCAGCACGCGGAATGCCTGCGTCAGCGCATCAAACAACATCTCATGCGTTTGCAGGGGATAGGCGCGTACAATAAACGCCTTGCTGTGCGATAATTTGGTGTGTGCCGCCTGTAGCTTAACCCGTTCGCCACCCAGAATGGCCCAATCTTCGCTCCAGTCGAATTGGAACGCTTCGCCGGGCTGAAAAACCAAAGGCACGTATGTTCCGCGCCCACTGGCCTGCTGTGCTAATTGCCGGCCAGCCTTCCATGCCCGCGCGAAGGCAGCGACCCGATTGTAGGACCCTTCGTAGCCCAATGCGACCAGATCGGCGTGCATTTGCTTCGCCGTGCGCTTCTGCTTGCGCGACTTACCGGCCTCGATTTGTAACCAACCCGTCAACTTCTCAGCAAACGGGTCCAGCTTGCTCGACCGGTCAGGTACCTTGAACTCCGGCACCACTGTGTCCGCGCGCAAATACTTGCGGATCGTGTTGCGCGACAAACCTGTGCGCCGTTCAATCTCACGAAGCGCAATCTTATCACGAAGACGCCACCGACGAATTACACTCAATAAATCCATGTCGATCACTCCCGATACCCCTGACTGGTCCGCCAGAGGTGGGTTCAAACATGGGTCAATTCTCAATGGAAATTTATGCCCCTACCGGGTCAATTCTCAGCGGAAATCTACAGCCAAACCCCCTCAGGCCGCTATCCCAGGTATAGACATCGCGTCCGGGACATGGTTTTGATGCCTCGATAGTGCGGATAGTGATCGACTGACTGGCCATGCTTCATACGCCCACGTAATCGCCACGTAATCATTTGTCGGAAAACCGTGGCGTAGGTTAAGGTAATCCACGGCGGATTTATTCCAACCGTTTCAAGACCTTAAGCGTAGTATGGAGCACTCTGGCGTAGCATCAGAAAGGTTGCTAGAGGCAGTTTGTAATCAGGGGGCCAGGGGTTCGAATCCTCTAGCCGGCACCAGTGTTTTCCAAAAAACATAAAAGCAGAACGTGAAAGGTGAACGCGCACCTTTCCGGCATTCTTTATGCGTTCGCGGCAGTCTGGCGTTGCGCATAACGCGCAGCCAGCCATGCGCAGACGATAAGTTGCAACTGGTGAAAGATCATCAGCGGCAAAATGACCATGCCAACCTGTTCGGGTGCAAACAATGCACCGGCCATTGGTACACCTGTTACCAGACTTTTTTTCGAACCGCAGAACAGCAGGACAATCGCAATTTCATGAGAGAGCCTGGCAAGGCGCGCGGCCACGCCGTTCACCACAAGCACAATGACAAGAATGGCCGCTGAGGCCACCAGCATCACGCCCAGATCGAAAGCCCCCACCCGCTGCCACACGCCGTTCACCACAGCAGCGCTGAACGCGGAATAGACCACCAGCAGGATCGACCCGCGATCAACCGGTTGTAGCAACTTCTTGTGCCGCTCGATCCACCCGCCGATGATTGGCCGCAGCAAATGTCCCGCCACGAACGGAAGTAGTAATTGCGTGGCAATTTTCTGAACTGAACCAAGTCCGCCAACGTCGCTTGCCCCGCCTGTATGGATCAGCAGCGTAACCAGCACTGGCGTAGCCACGATACCGAGCAGATTGGACAGCGAAGCACTGCATACGGCAGCCGCCACATTGCCACGTGCCATAGCAGTAAAGGCAATCGAACTTTGCACCGTCGAAGGCAGAAGTGTCAGGAAAAGCAACCCCAGCGCCAACGCTGGATCGATCAGCAATACGGCCAGCCTTTCTGCCGCAAGGCCAAGTATCGGAAACAGAATAAAGGTGAACGCCAAGACCAGAAGATGCAGGCGCCAATTGCTGATCCCTGCCCAGATCGCATCGCGCGAAAGCCTGGCCCCATGCAAAAAGAACAGCAGGACAATGGCGGCATCGGCTGCATAATCAAAAACCAGCAGTGCGGCTCCGCGCGCCGGGATCAGACTGGCCGCAACCACCGTTGCCATCAGCAACAGCGTGAAACGATCAATCGAGGGTAGTTTCAAACGCAATGCCAAGGTCCCTGCTGCATACCCCGAAAGCCCATGTTGCCGCCAATCCCGCCGTTCGGCATTGGGTCCGCTAAAGACGGGCATAAAGGACAGCCAAGCGCCCTGTTCAAGCACCGAACTGAAGTTCTGTGTCAAGACATTGCACATCGAAAACCAGATCAACGGGAACGGCAGAATTATGACTCGCATGGCCAAGATCGAACTGCGCGACCTCGAAATCGCAGCTGCCATTGGCACTTACGGCCCGCACGATGTTGTGCCTGACGCGCATATCCTTGACCTGACGCTTACGATTGCGCCAGACCTTGTCAAAGTCCCTGCCGACGAAATGGCGCTAGTCTTTGATTACGATCCGCTGATTGAACGGATCGATCAAATCGCACGCAGCCGGCAATACGAGACGCAAGAATTCCTGATCACCCAAATCATTGCAGCCTGCGCCAGTTTCGACCAGATCATGGCGCTGGATATCACTGTCAGAAAGCGGCCCGTGCTTGGCAATACAGGTTCGCTGGGTGTTCGACTGATCCTTGACGCAGATGATATGGCGACTTTGCGCAGCAGCTGAATTAAGGATCGGCCGCTATTTATAAACCGCGCGACGGTCTGAAAACTGCCGCACCCGTTTGCGCCAGGCACGATAGCTGCCGGGCTTCAATTCACTGCGCATCAGCGCCTTTACGGCATCAGGTGCCAATCCGTGCACAACGCGGATGTGATCGAAGCTGACTGCGTCACTTAAAGCCAATTCGATGATCTCGCTAATCGCAGCGCAGTCCATATCCTGTTTGTGCATGAGATGTCCTGCTGGAACTCTGGCTCTTGTTTCTCGTCGGGAAGGCCCTTCCCACCTCTGGCCACGACCAGTGCGCCCGCGTTGACCAGAAGGCAACCGGTACTGCAGGGCAGCTGTGCGATGCTCCGGATTTGGGCGCTCTTGTGCCAGGACAGGACATGGCGCCGGTCGGCCGGTGAAAACACAGGCTGTGTTTGGAGCCACCATAATGGCCATATCAAAAGGCCCCGTCCTTGTGGGACGAGGCCTTTGAACTTGCCGGATTTGCGAAAAAACTTCTGCGCAATCAGGCTGCAGCAGCTGCCTTGCTGCGACGGCGGCGTGCCAGTGCAAGACCGCCAAGACCGGCAGCGAGCAAGCCCAGCATGCCGGGTTCAGGAACCGAGGTGCCGCCGGTGGTGCTGTTGAAGGTGTAGGACTTGATCGTTGTCAGATAGTCACCGCCGATGATCGGGTTGCCCCACCATGCCCACAGATTGACGTTCTTGCCGTCCATGATCAGCTTTTGCGGGTGTGTTGTGGTTGCATAAAGCGGGTTGTCTGTGACCCACTTGCCATTGATCAGGCGGGTACCATCAAGTGAGCTGAGCACTGCAGTGAAGTTTGGCAAAGCCCCACCCGGGAAGGCAGCGAAGGCTGCGCTGGTCATCGATGCGTTGATGTCTGAACCGGTGAACGTTGCCGATTGTGAAGTCGAGTTGATGCTCAACACCGAATTGTTGGTCATCGTGTAGGTGTAGATCGCCGCCGAAGCAGGCATTGCGACCGATACAGCAGCGAGGGCTACGGCAGCAGCAAAAAGCTTCTTAATAGGCATAGTTAAAACCCTTCCGTCGAAATTTTAGCGCGCTGTAGCTCCGAACTCCGCCACTGCTTCGCCGCCCCAAACCAAATGTTTACCTCTTGAAGCCATATCAGCGGCATGTTTCGGGGAAGTTCAACTAATGAAACTGGTTAACGCCACTCTTACCGCAGTTTTTCTTTTACTGGCGGGCTGTTCTGAAGATTCTGTTCCAGAATCGGACAAGGCTGAGGCGGCTCTTAATCAGGGCGACATCGCAGGTGCCCAGATCCACATCCGCAACGCGATGAAAGAAGGATCTGCGAATCAGGCTCTCATCTTTCTGAACGCGCGCATTGCGCTGGAAGCAGGGAACCCCGAACTGGCAAAAGCAGAGTTCCGCAAACTGCTGAATGATCAACAATACGGGCCGCGCGCAGTGCCCCTGCTGGCCAAGGCACTGCTCATGCTTGGCCAAGGTCGAGAAGCCTTGCAAGTTTTGGGAGACGGCAAGCCCGCCAGTGATCTGGCCTATGCAGGAGCCGTTTCCGCGCACTTGCTACAAGGCCAGAGCGACCGTGCGAACAGCCTGCTTGACGAAGGGCTGGCAGCCTATCCCAAATCGCCCGATCTTCTGGTTCTGGATGGTACGCGCGCGTTGCAAAACGGCAATTCAAGGCAAGCACAGGCCCAGGCCGCGCGCGCTGTGGAACTTGCGCCGAAGGATATCGGTGCTCTGCTGTTTGCCGGACGCGTGGCGATGCAGCAGCGCAATTTTGCCGAGGCTGTCCGACGGTTCGACGCCGTTTTGGCGTTGCGGCCGCAACATCAGACAGCTTTGCTGGGCAAGGCGGCGATTGCCTATGATCAGGGTAAACACGCCGAAGCCGAAACCATGCTGAAGAATGCGGCAGACCAATTGGGAGGCGGCAGCAGGCCGATCAATTTCTTTCTGGCCCAATTGGCCTTTGATGCAGGCGATACCGATAAGGCAAACCAGATCCTGCAAGGGATGAGCGATCTCAAGGACTTCCCTCCGGCCGCAATGCTATCGGGATTGGTTGCTGCCAAACGTGGCCAGAATGAACAGGCAATCGCGCTGCTGCGGCGTTTTATCGCAACCGGAGGAGAGGATGGACGCGCGCGCTTTGTTCTGGCTACGGCGTTGCAAAAAATCGGTTCAACACAGGAAGCCTGGAAGGTCTTGCAACCTCTGGCCGATGCCGCGAACGCCAATGAGGACACGCTGCGTCTGGCCACGCAATTGGCGGGTGCGCTTAACTTGCCAGCCGCGGCTGTTTATCAGGCGCGCGGTGCAGCTTTGGCCAAAGGTGATCCGCTGGCGCGTGACATGATCGCAGCAGACAAGGCGATACGCAGCGGCGATTGGACACAAGCCGAAAAGACTTACGCCGGATTGTTGCGCGCAAACCCAGCCACGACCAATGTCATTTTGCTGAACAATGCTGCAAGCGTGCTGATCGAGCAAGGACGGGCTGCCGAGGCGGTCCCACTGGCCCGCCGAGCAATGGCACTGGCACCAAAAGACCCCATCATCACCGATACGCTCGGCTGGGCGCTGTTCAAGTCTGGCGGATCTTTGGTCGAGGCCAAGACTCTGATCCAGAAAGCCGCGCAAACCATGCCCGGCAATCCCGAAATCTCCGAACATTATCGCGCAATGGCCACCGCCACTGTTGCCGCGCGCTAATTTGGCGAACCTTGTAATGTCTTGTTCAAAGGGTAACTTTCCTGTGAAATTTTTCGCCGGTGCCAGCCTGGCTGCGATAGCTTTTACCTCATCCTCCCCTGCCATTGCCGCAAACGATAAGGACAACGTCAGGGCGCTGGTGGAACGATTGGAGCGTCTTGAAGCAGCCAACGCCAAGCTTGAGGCCGAAGTGCGCGATTTGCGCGGCAGCGATGGCCCGAAGCCGGCATCAGAACCATACGCAAGTGACACCCCGGCGCCATCGTCAGGGCAGATGGCAGCACCTGCTCCGGCATCAACATGGACACAGGCAGCCAATCCGGTCTCTGCCGAACCACAGCGCGCCGTTCGCAACACTTCGCTTGTCGGGATCAACCCGGCATACGGCTATGCCATTCTCGACCACGCGGAAGGCGTAAACCAGCGCCTGTTGATGCAGTTGAATGCGCGGCGCGATGGCAAGTTGACCGATATGGTCACCCTCAGCGGCGGCGTTACCGTGATTGCCAATGCGCAGTTTTCAAACCGTAAAGACAAGTTCGGCTATCTGATGCGTCACCCGACGCCCAATAACCAGCGCACCAAAGCTACACAGGACCTGGCCGTCAGCAGCGCCCAGCTTGCCGCGACATTCCTGCCCGAAGACTATGTCACCGGTTATGTCGAAATGCTCTATGATCCACAGCAAAGCTTTGCTTCGGGTACGCTGACAGCTTTGGCGCGCAATCAGGTGCAAGTGCGCAAGGCCTATGTGATGGTAGGCAACCTTGCCAAATCGCCGTTCTATGTGGCGATTGGCAAAATGGACGTACCATTCGGCTTGCAGGACACCGTCAGCCCCTTCACCAATTCCACCAATTGGCACGCATTTGCCCCGCTCGCCTATGGCGGGCAAGTGGGATATTCACGCAATGGCGTGAACGTGCGGGTCATGGCCTTGATGGGCGGAGCGCAATTCCGGTCAGCCAATACACCGGTGGATGGCACTGCGGTTCCGGCCAAGGTGAACAACTTCACCGTTGATGGCAGCTACACGCTGTCGTTCAATGATACGGGCACTTTGCGCGTTGGCGGCAGTTACATCCACGGATCTGCCTATTGCCAGGGTTATCCGGTGTTCCACTTTAACCCGTGCGCAGACAATGTCCCTGCATGGTCGGCCTATGGCCAGCTTGATATGGGCCGGTTGCGGTTGATTGGTGAACTGGCCCGCACCACCAAAGTATGGCCGGGCACCCAGGTTCCCGATCCACGCAACCCGCTGTCCCAATTTGCCCCATCAAGGGTTACAGCCTTTACGGTTGGGGGCCGCTATTTGATGCCGGTACTGGAAGGCGGAAGCAACGTCAGTGTGGAATACAGCAAGTTCATCGCAGGGCCTGAAGGGGCACCGTGGCAGCGTCAGGACCAGCTTGTCGTCGGCCTGTCGCACCGATTGTCACCCAGTGTCGATCTGGGCGGCGAATACATCAGGGTAAACGGCTTTGCCCCGCTGAACTTCGTATCGGGCGGCAACTTTACCGATGGCAGCACGTGGTCTGACAGCAGCGCGCAAAGCAACGTGCTGATGCTGGCCTTGCAAGCGGCGTTTTAGAGCTGGACCTGATCATACGGGCTTGGGCATATTTTTGCCCGCCCGTTCTTTGCATCGCCTGGAGTAACTGCCATACAGTCGCAGAAACTTTGACGGTACGGAGATGGGCATGCGCTTGATCGTTCCAGTTCTGGCTCTTGTGTTTTCTGCCACTGCATTAGGCGGTTGTGGCAGTGACAAAGTGGAACAGACAATTGAAGATCCCGAAACCGGCAAAAAGGTTAACATAAGCACGGGTTTGTCTGGCGGTGGCATCTCGCTGCCCGACAACCTGCCCTCATTTGCCGCACTATATCCGGGTGCTAAAGTCAGCACCGTTGTGAGCAAGCCAGGTGAGACAAGTGCCGGGCTGATCGCCCTCACCGTCAAAGCACAACCACAAGCCGTGATTGACCATTACCGTAAGCAGGGTGAAGCGGCCGGGATGAAAGTCGTCACTGAAATGGCGACCGGAGATGCGCGCATGATGGCCATGGGCAAAGGTGACAACAGCAGCCCCGCCATGCAGATCACCACCAGCCCCAGTGGAGAGGATGATGGTTCAATTCAGGTGACCGTTACCTATTCAGGCACTACCCCGTAACCGGGCTTACTGTCGCAGTAACGGCAACCGTGTCCGGTCAGTTGTGTTGATGCTGCGCAACCAATGTTGCCAAAGCCGCTGGCACCGCAGGATCGTCAATTGTCGGCGGGACGGTCCATTCCTGCCCGCTGACAATTTTGCGCAACAGCACCCGCAGTATCTTGCCTGATCGCGTCTTGGGCAATTGTGTGGCCACATATGCAGTTTTAAGCGCCGCAACAGCGCCTAGCTCTGCGCGCACCGCCGCAATTACCCGCCGCTCCAGCGTATCATCGCCATCAAATCCGGCGCGTGGCACGACAAATGCGACCGGCACCATGCCCTTGATCGCATCATCTGCGCCAATCACAGCGCATTCGGCCACGCCATCCACACTGGCGACGATTTGCTCCATCTGGCCGGTGGACAAGCGGTGGCCTGCCACGTTGATGATGTCGTCAGTGCGCCCCATGATGTGGACGAAGCCTTCATCATCGATAAAGCCCGCATCGCCTGTTTCATACCAGCCCGGAAAAGTTGCGAAATTGCGCGCATAGCCCGAATGATTGTTCCACAAGGTCCGGAATGCTCCCGGTGCCAGTGGTTCTTTGATGACGACTGCGCCGCTGCTGCCGGTGGGAACCGGGTGCCCGCTTTCATCCAGCACGGCAAAAGCATAGCCCGGCACAGGAAACCCGGCGCTGCCGCGTTTGCGCCGCAGATCACCCAG
>JADYXV010000301.1 GCA_020853995.1 Novosphingobium sp. | reverse complement strand
GTATCGATCCGGCACAGCGCGGTGAACGTGAACTGGCTGCCATCTGCGCGGGTCACTTCAACCTCGACGTCCTGGCGCGGGGTCAGGCTGGCAACGCCCTGGATGGTATAGGTGCAATCGCCATCAAGGCCGAGGCTGGTGCGGCTCTCACCATCCTTGAACTGCAAGGGCAACACGCCCATGCCGACCAGGTTGGAGCGGTGGATCCGTTCAAAGCTTTCGACGATGACCGCGCGCACACCCAGCAGGTTGGTGCCCTTGGCCGCCCAGTCACGGCTGGATCCGGTGCCGTATTCCTTGCCGGCGACCACCACCATCGGCGTGCCATCGGCCTTGTGGCGCATCGCGGCGTCGTAAACCGGCATGACTTCGCCGTTGTACTTGCTCATCCCGCCTTCGATGCCGGGGACCATTTCGTTCTTGATGCGGATGTTGGCAAAAGTGCCGCGCATCATCACATCGTGGTGGCCACGGCGCGCGCCATAGGAGTTGAAGTCTGCCTTGGCGACCTGATGCTCCATCAACCACTGGCCGGCGGGGCTATCGGCCTTGATCGAGCCTGCGGGGCTGATGTGATCGGTGGTGATCGAATCGCCCAGAATCAACAACGGCTTGGCTTCGATGATGTCATTCACCGGCGCAGGCGTCATGGTCATGCCATCGAAGTACGGCGGGTTGGCGACATACGTCGACCCGGCGCGCCACGAATAGGTTTCGCTGCCCGTCACGTTGATCGCCTGCCAGTGCGCATCGCCCTTGTAGACGTCTGCATAGCGGGCCTGGAACATCGCGCGGTCCATGCAACCGGCCATCGTGGTGGCGACTTCGCTGTTCGAAGGCCAGATATCCTTCAGATAGACGTCAACGCCATCCTTGCTCTTGCCGATAGGGGTCGTGGTGAAATCTTCGATCACCGTGCCTTTGAGCGCATAGGCCACAACCAGCGGCGGCGAGGCGAGGAAATTTGCCCGAACGTCTGGCGAGACGCGACCTTCGAAGTTGCGATTGCCCGAAATCACCGCAGCGGCGACGAGGCCGTTGTCATTGATCGCCTTGCTGATCGGTTCCGACAGAGGGCCGGAGTTGCCGATGCAGGTGGTGCAGCCATAACCGACGAGGTTGAAGCCGACCGCGTCGAGGTGTTCCTGCAAACCGGCTCGGATGAGGTAATCGGTGACGACCTGCGATCCGGGAGCGAGCGAGGTCTTGACCCAAGGCTTGGGCTTGAGGCCCAGTTCGTTGGCCTTTTTGGCCACGAGGCCCGCAGCCACCAGCACGCCCGGGTTCGAGGTGTTGGTGCACGAGGTGATCGCGGCAATCGTCACGTCGCCATCGCCGATGTCGTAATCGGTGCCAGCCACAGGAACGCGCTGGATGGCTTTCTTGTAGGTGTTGGCCATATCGGCGTTGAACACGTCATCGACTTCAGGAAGCGAAACGCGGTCTTGCGGGCGCTTGGGGCCTGCAAGTGATGGCACGACGGTGGCAAGATCGAGTTCAAGCGTCGAGGAGAACACAGGCTCAACCGATGGGTCGATCCAGAAGCCCTGTTCCTTGGCATATGCTTCAACCAAGGCGATCTGCGATTCTTCGCGGCCCGTCAGGCGCAGGTAATCCAGCGTCTTGTCGTCAATGCCGAAGAAGCCGCAGGTTGCGCCGTATTCGGGGGCCATGTTGGCGAGCGTTGCGCGGTCAGCAAGGCTGAGCGAGGCAAGGCCGGGGCCGAAGTATTCGACGAAGCGGCCCACTACGCCATGCTTGCGCAGCATGTTGGTGGCGGTCAGCACGAGATCGGTGGCGGTGACGCCTTCCTGCAGTTCGCCGACCATCTTGAAGCCGACGACTTCGGGGATGAGCATCGATACGGGCTGGCCGAGCATCGCAGCTTCAGCTTCGATCCCGCCAACGCCCCAGCCGAGTACGCCAAGGCCGTTGATCATGGTGGTGTGGCTATCGGTGCCGACGCAGGTATCGGGATAAGCGACGGTCTGGCCGTTCTGGTCAACGCTGGTCCACACCGTTTGCGCGATGTTTTCAAGGTTTACCTGATGGCAGATGCCGGTGCCGGGAGGGACGGCGTAGAAGTTGTTGAGGCTTTTTGAGCCCCACTTGAGGAAATCGTAGCGCTCCATATTGCGCTGGTATTCGATTTCCATGTTCTGTTCGAAGGCCTTGGGGTGGCCGAATTCATCAACCATGACCGAGTGGTCGATCACCAGGTTTACCGGCACCAGCGGATTGATCTTGCTGGTATCACCGCCAAGTTTGGCAATGGCATCGCGCATCGCGGCCAGATCGACCACGCAAGGGACGCCGGTGAAATCCTGCAACAGGACGCGCGCAGGGCGGTACTGGATTTCGTTGTTCGAGGCCGAAGGGTCCTTCTGCCAATCAACCACAGCCTTCACGTCATCGGTCGAGACGGTGAACCCGCCATCTTCGAAGCGGAGGAGGTTTTCGAGGAGTACCTTCATCGAGAAAGGCAGACGCGAGACGTCGCCGAACTTTTCCGAGGCCTTCTTCAATGAATAATAAGCGAACTCTTTGCCGCCGACGGTCATCGTGCTGCGGGTGCCGAGTGTATCTTGTCCGACCTGGGTCATGGCGTTGAGTCTTCCCTCCTGTCGTGGCCGTTGCTGCCAAAGTGCCACGCGGGGAAATGCGATGGATTTTGTCCACGCAGCGCGGCGTTTAACGGCCTGAAAGCGACTGCCCGATGCGCGTAAACCTGTCGTCCGTCAAGGCGCTAGTTGATGAAACACATGCGGGCAAAAGCTTAATTGCGCTTATTGATTATCATTAGCACCAATACCCTAATTCGGCATCTCCGGGCGTGGCGGATCCGGTTTGCGCCACGTCGCATAGAGACAGCCCGCCACGATGAGGACAACACCGCCCAGCGTTGCAAGCGTGACAGGTTCGGCAAAAGCAATCCAGCCGACCGCCGCAGCCCACAGGAACGCGGAATATTCCAAAGGAACAAGCGCTTGCGCCTCTGCGCGGGCGTAAGCCCAACTGAGCAGCATCAACGATACGGTCGACATGGCAGCGGACATCACGATGAGCCCCCACGCCGCAGCGCTTGGCCAAGGGGCCAGCCACCATGCACCGATGCCGAGGAACAGGAACGACACAAGCGTCTGAAAAAAAGCGACTTCTTCTGGACCGGCGATCTGCGCTTGCTGGCGTTGCAACACCAGATTCCACGCATAGAGCACCGCCGACACCAGTATCGCGACAAGGCCCTTTACGGCTTCTGCATCGATCTTTCCGTCAAACTTGCCCCAACCGATCACCGCAACGCCAAACAGGGCCAGGACCGAGCCGCCGATTGCGGCAGAACCGATCTTTTCGTCCAGCAGCACGGCCGCGAGATAGAGCGCGATCAGAGGTGCGATGAATGACAGCGCAATCCCTTCCGCCAACGGAGTGCGTACGATTCCGTAAAAAAACATCGTAGCCATGATGGCAGCAACCACCCCGCGCAAAAGGTGGACTTTCATGGTTGCCCGTGCAGGCCAGCCTTGGCGAGCGCGCAGCCAGAGCGGTGCCATCATCACCGATCCGGCAAGGCCCCGCCAGAACATTGCGGCATAAGCGCCGGTCATGATCGAGGCGGCCTTCATCACGCCGTCCATGATGGAAAACAGACCGAGGCCCAGCAGCACCGCAAGGACCGGCATCAAAGGCGTGCGGGACTGTTTCATCGTGGCGGGCATAGGCAATGCCGGCATTTTTAGAAACCACCTTGTGAGTCGTGCATTTGAGAATTCAGGCTGTAGTCAGGGACGATGCTTGATCGCGCATCTGGCATGGGGCAGGAATACTGTGACAGCATATGTTTGGCATGCGGCTGTGGCCCATGCGCGGAAATACAGGGATATGAACGTGAAGCGTGTGATCGACGGGACCGGCCTTTCCGGAAAGCTTGGCGCAGTCGTGTTGGGCATGTCGCTGCTGGCGCAGCCGCTTTCCGCGCAAACAACGCCGAACGCCGGCCCGGTTGATCTGACAAAGCAAGTCCCGCCTGCGCCCGTCACAACCGCACCCGAAGCCCCCCTACAGGCGCCCGTAACACCAGTTCCCCTGCCACCAGCTCCCCTGCCAACGCCGCATTGGTCGCAAACAGACGCGCAAAGCCTGCTTGCTACAATCAAGGGAATTGGTGCCGAAGGGCTTTTTGCCAAGGATTATCAGCCGGAATTGCTCTCGGCGGCTATCGTCAAAGGTGAAGGCCCCGAACTGGACGAAATCGCCACACGCCTGTTCACCTGGCTAGCCGAAGATCTGCGCGACGGGCGCACGCCGATGGCAGCGCGCGTGCAATGGTTCGCGGTTGATCCCGATCAGGACATCAACCCGACCCCGCTGATCCTTGCCGACGCGCTGGTGCGCCGCGATGTGAAGGGCGCGCTGATGGCGCTGGCGCCGACGGTGCCCGATTACGCCGCGCTGAAAGCGGCGCTGCCCAAGGCGCAGACGCCCAAGCAAGCGGCCCTTATTCGTGCCAACATGGATCGCTGGCGCTGGCTGGCGCGTGACATGGGCACGCAATATCTGCTGGCCAACGTGCCCGAACAGATGCTGCGGATGACCGTGCGCAACAAGATCATCAAGACGTACAAAGTGGTGGTGGGCAAGCCCGGCCGCACCGCTACCCCGCAATTGGCCGAGACGGTGGAAGGCGTGATCTTCAACCCGACCTGGACCGTGCCGCAATCCATCGTGGTGGGCGAAGGGCTTGGCGCACGGCTGGTGAACAACCCGAGGCAAGCCGCACGCGAAGGTTATAAGGTGACCAAGCTGTCTGACGGCATGATCGTGGTTGTCCAGCAACCCGGTGACAGCAATGCGCTGGGCCGGATGAAGCTGGACATGCCGAACGAACATGCAATCTTTCTGCATGACACCCCCAGCAAGGCCGCATTCAACCAGCCCGTGCGGGCGTTGAGCCACGGCTGCGTGCGGGTGGAAGGTGCGACAGAACTGGCGATGACGATGGCCATTCTGGGTGCAGGCATGACGCCGGATGATGCCATCGCCGCGCACACATCCAAGACTTATACCAAAGTGCCGATGACCAAGACCTTCCCGGTCTATCTGACGTACTTCACCGTGGCGCGTGACGTGAACGGCATGCTGCGGTCATTCCCCGACATCTATAACCGCGACGCGCCGGTGGTGGCCAGCTTTGCCCAACCGCGCAAGGAACACACTGCCCAGCGCAAGAGCACCGAGGAAGTGATCAAGCTGGATAACCCGTTGTAACGTGAGAACACGCAAGAGCGTTTGCGAGCGCAAGGCGCGCTATGCGTCACGCGAGGAAGCGATTGAGGCCGCAAGGGCAAGCGGCCTCGTCCTGCATCCCTACAAGTGTGAGCGGTGTTTCCGGTTTCACCTGACCAGCCGCACCAAGGGACGGCGTCAGCCCAGGCCGTTAGGGATTATGTCGTTTGCAAAAACACCTGTCGCAAACCCACCCCCAGCCCCTCCCTTAAGGGAGGGGAGTGAGACTTATTGAGCCAAAGGCGAAATTAGTCGCAGCGGGGAGGGTTTCCAAACCCATCGTGTTTGCAAACGACCTGCCTTCTGTACGAACTGCAGTGTGCGTGGATGGATGGATCCTGAAACGAGTTCAGGATGACGATGAAGTAAGAATCGTAGGCGAGCTGATCAGGGCCAAGGGGCGGCGTCAGCCCAGCCCTAGCCTGTCCGCGTAAATCAGGCGTCCGCCGGACAATTGCCACAACGCTTCGTTGAAATCCGCCTCGCTCATCGCAAAACAGCCGTCTGAACGGCCCAGTTTGCCGAAGCGGTCAAGCATATCGGGGTTGGCGTATTTTGCCGGATGGAGCACGATGGCGCGGTCCAGCGCATTGGAGTTTTCAGGCGACAGGCCCGTCAGTCGGATCGAGGTGCCGTACTTGCCCTTGTACCATTCGTTCGTGAGATAAGCCCCGCGCGATGTGGCAAGGCTGCCAACGACGTTCGAGAAGTTCTTGAGAAAGCCGTCGTGTTCAGGATCAGAGCCGCGCCCGTGCGAGACGAGGAACGAATTGACCTCACCACGTTCCAGATTGGCAAAGTGGAAACGCGGCAGTGACGATGGCATGGCGAAATCGGCAATGGCGACAATGTCAGCGCGCCAAAGCGAGTCACGGTGCCGTTCGGCTTGCTCTTTGGCGACTTCCAAAATGCGGCGGTGCTGTTCGTTGGGGTAATAAGTGGCGGCGGCCACGCGCGGCGGGAACACAGCGGTAGCGGCACTTGCCACCACGCCTGCCAGAACCGTCCTTCTATTCACCGCGATGCTCATACCCAATCCCTATCACGCAATATCCTTATGCAACGTGAATGGCCGTATTCTACCCATTTGCGACCGGATTTCCAGTATTCGCGTCTAATTGTTTCCGCTGAGTTGCACCAAAGCCTGACCATCGACGCGCATGACTGTCCATTCGTCCATGAATTTGGCGCCGAGCGACTTGTAAAAGCCGATGGCCGGTGCGTTCCAATCCAGCACGGACCATTCCAGCCGCGCGCAATCCCGCTCAATCACCAGCGCGGCCAGGTGTGAAAGCAAAGCCTTGCCAAGACCGCTGCCGCGCGCTTCGGGCCGGACGAAAAGGTCTTCGAGGTAGATGCCCGGCTTGCCTTCGAATGTGGAAAAATTGTGGAAGAACAAGGCAAAACCTTGGGGTGTGCCATCAAGTTCGCCAATTACCACTTCGGCATAGGGGCGGGGTCCGAACAGCTTTTGGCCCAGAACGGCTTCATCGAAGCGGACTTCGTGGGAGAGCTTTTCATAGTCCGCCAATGCGCGGATCAGGCTTGCGATCAACGGCAGGTCTTCGGCGGTGGCGGGGCGGATGGTGATGGTCATTGCACTTTCCGATATGACGCCGTCCATCGACGACTGACGGTCCAGACGGACTGTCCCTTATCCGTCATGCCCGTCTCGCTTGGCCTGGAAACGGCGCTTCAATGCATTACCGCCTTCCCAAGGCTGCGAATGGCCGCTGGCATCGGCTTCGGCGACCAGTTGACGCAAAGTGGCGGCGGCTTGTTCATCGGTCAGCGTGACGGAAATCTTGTCAACTTTGCCCATGCGCAAATGGTAGCAAACTTTACTACCGATGCAAAGATTCTGGGCCGGGGCGTAACACCAACCTACTCCGCCGCTTCGGTAGCATTCCCGGCGTCGGTCGTGGCGTTTTCAAGCTCGGCGGCTTTGGCTTCGACCAGCGACACGATGTGTTCGAGCATGTCTTCGGATTGCACGGTGTGGTCGGTCACGCCCGAGAGGTAGACCATGTGTTTGCCGTTGCCGCCGCCCGTCAGGCCGATATCGGTTTCGCGCGCTTCGCCGGGGCCGTTGACCACGCAGCCCAGCACCGAAAGCGAGAGCGGGGTCTTGATGTGCGACAGGCGGCTTTCGAGCGCTTCGACCGTGCGAATCACGTCAAAGCCCTGCCGCGCGCAACTGGGGCAGGAGACAACGCGGACGCCGCGCGTGCGCAGGCCGAGCGATTTGAGGATTTCAAAGCCGACGCGCACTTCTTCTTCGGGTTCAGCCGAGAGCGAGACGCGCACGGTATCGCCGATGCCCGCCCAGAGCAGGTTGCCGATGCCGATCGAGGATTTGACGGTGCCGCCGATCAACCCGCCTGCTTCGGTGATGCCAAGGTGCAGCGGGCAATCGACCGCTTCGGCAAGGCCCATATAGGCCGCGACCGCGAGGAACACGTCGGAGGCTTTGACCGCCACTTTGAATTCATGAAAATCATGGTCTTGCAGCAGCTTGATATGGTCGAGCGCGGATTCGACCAGGGCTTCGGGGCAAGGTTCGCCGTATTTTTCGAGCAGGTCCTTTTCAAGGCTGCCGGCATTGACACCGATGCGGATGGCGCAGCCGTTGGCTTTGGCCGCGCGGACCACTTCGGCGACGCGCTGGTTGCTGCCGATGTTGCCGGGATTGATGCGCAGGCACGCAGCGCCCGCATCGGCGGCTTCCAATGCGCGCTGATAATGGAAATGGATGTCGGCGACGAGCGGAACCCGCGCCGCCTTTGCGATCTGGCGGAAGGCGGCGGTGCTTTCCACATCGGGGCAGGACACGCGGATGATATCCGCGCCTGCATCTTCGCAGCGGCGGATCTGGTTGATCGTGGCGACCGCATCGGAGGTGAGCGTGTTCGTCATCGTTTGCACGGTGATCGGAGCATCACCGCCAACGGGAACAGCGCCAACCATGATCTGGCGGCTCTTGCGACGCGCGATATCGCGCCATGGACGAATGGATGACATGGTGCCCTCTATAGAGCCAAGCCGTGACAACGGAAAGGCGTCTATAGCTTTACCGCAAACATGAATTCGGGATCACAGTGATCGCCCACCCAGAATGCGATATCGGCTACTTTTTCAAAGCCGAAACGCCGGTAAAACGCCTGCGCCTGGGGGTTATCGGCATAAACCGAAAGCTGAATTTCGTCTGCGTGCCAGTCTTTGGCCTGCGCCGTGGCCCATTCCATCAGCCGTGCACCGTGGCCGCGCCCGATCAGATCGGGGTCGGTGTAAAGCTGTTTCAATTCCATCGGGGCTTGCGCATCAGTGCGGGATGGCAAGCTGCTGGTGCGGATGATCTTGCAGAACGATGCGATTGCGCCGTCCTGTTCGATCACGGCCACGCGCATCGCAGGATCAGCCAGTTCTTTCAGGACTTTGGCGGGCGTATGCGCATCTTCAAGGAACTGCGCGAGGTTTTCCGCGCTGTAGAGATGGCCGAACTTGGCCACGAAGGCGCGGCGGCCAAGATCGGCAATGGCGGCAGCATCGGCGGGCGTGGCGAGGCGAGGCATCATGCCATTCGCCATAACGCCACCAGCCTCGCCGCGCTACGGGATCAGCCTTCCTTTTCGGCCTTCACTTTGGTGTAAGGCACGAACTGGCCAAGGCCGACGGTGCCGCGCCAGAAACCGACGTTGCGATCAATCATGCGGACAATATCGACGCTGCACAATTGCGATCCGAAGGGCGTTGTCAGCATGATGTCGTCATCATCCAGAATGCCCGCGCCCGACGTAGGACGGTTTACCCAGATGGTGCCGCCCGATTCATAGGCAATCGCGGTTTTATCATAGACGCGGGTCTGAATGACGCGGGGCAGATAGATGCAGCTCACCGGTTTGCCGGCAACGCGGCCTTCAAGCTTCTTGGCCAGAGCCTGTTCGGGAGTGAGGCGCGGCTTTGCATCGGCGGCGACGCCTGCAAAGAGCAGCGATCCGGCGGTGAGGCAGGCGGCGATGGTGCGGGCAACTCTGGTCATGGCAGGCATCCTTTGCGAGTCGTTCCCCGAACGATGCCATCGCGCATCTGAACGATAGCTGAAACGGCGGCCTAGCCGGTGCCGCCAACCGTCAGACCTTCGACCAGCAAGGTCGGCTGGCCGACGCCTGCGGGCACGCTTTGCCCGCCCTTGCCGCACACGCCCACGCCTTCATCAAGCGCGAGATCGTTGCCGATGCCGGTGACGCGGGTGAGTACGGTGGGGCCATCGCCGATCAGCGTTGCGCCCTTGATCGGCGCGCCCAGCTTTCCGTTTTCAACGAGATAGGCCTCGGTGCAGGAGAACACGAACTTGCCGCTGGTGATGTCCACCTGACCGCCGCCGAACGATTTGGCGAAAATGCCGTTCTTGATGCGTGAGAGCAGTTCTGCCGGATCATCGTTGCCTGCGCGCATGAAAGTGTTGGTCATGCGCGGCATGGGGGCGTGGGCGTAAGATTCGCGGCGGCCGTTGCCGGTGGGGGCCACGCCCATCAGGCGGGCGTTGAGCCGGTCCTGGATGTAGCCTTTGAGGATGCCGTCTTCGATCAGCACGTTTTCCTGTGTGGGCGTGCCTTCATCATCGATGGTGAGCGACCCGCGCCGTCCGGGGATGGAGCCATCATCAACCACGGTGACACCTGGAGCCGCAACACGTTGCCCGATTCGGCCCGAAAAGGCGCTGGTGCCCTTGCGGTTGAAATCACCCTCAAGCCCGTGGCCGACGGCTTCGTGCAGCAGCACACCGGGCCAACCGGGGCCGAGCAGAACGGTCATTTCACCCGCAGGCGCGGCAACCGATTCGAGATTGACCAGCGCTTGCGCCAGCGCTTCATCAATCGCGCGGTTCCACGTTTCGGGCGAGAACAGATCGTCATACAAACGGCGGCCACCGATCCCGAACGAGCCGGTTTCACGCCGTCCGTCCTGTTCCGCAACAATCGAGACGTTGAGCCGCACCAGCGGGCGCACATCGTGGCCGACAAAGCCATCGGCCCGCACGATTTCCACGACCGACCACGAAGCGGCGAGCGAGGCTGAGACTTGTGCCACGCGCGAATCACGTCCGCGCGCGGCGGCATCGATGGTTTCCAGCAGCTTGACCTTGGCTTCAAACGGCACGGCATCGAGCGGCGAGGCATCGGTATAAAGGTGGCGATTGTTGTTGCGCGGCGGCGGGGCAGGCTGGCCCTTGGCAGGATCGAGCAGTTTCAGCGTTTCACCGGCGCGGGCAATGGCGGCGGCGGAAATTTCGTTAGCGTGGGCAAAACCGGTCATCTCGCCCGAAACGCCGCGCAGGCCGAATCCTGCATCGCGCGAATAGTCCGCCGTTTTCAGGCGGCCATCGTCAAAGCCGAAGCTTTCAGACGCAATGAATTGCAGATAAAGTTCGCCATCATCGCAGTTTTGCAGCGCATCACGCGTGATGCGCTGTGCGTCATCAGGGGTGAGCAGGCCGGAGCGGTACAGCAGCGAGCGGGGGTCTGTCATGGTCATCCCCGCCGATATAGGGTGGGTTCGGCCCGGGGGGAAGGCTGCTTGTAGGGCATGTGCGTGGCGTGACGTACATCCTTCGACAAGCTCAGGATGAGCGGGCTTCGACAAGCTCAGGATGAGCGGGTTTTTGTTTGATTTACTCCAACCGCTCATGCTGAGCTTGTCGAAGCATCAGGACATCAGGCCGCCTGCGCGGTGTCGGCAGGGCCGCCCTTGAGGACGAAGCGTTTGTCGCAATAGCCGCATTCGACGTAGCCGCGTTCATCGATTTCAAGCCAGACGCGCGGGTGGCCAAGCGCCGCGCCGCCGCGAATATCGGTTGAACCATCGCATTTGACGCGGGTGGTGTTGGTAAAGACGGTTTCGGGAGCCTGTTGCATGGCGGCAGCGCTAGCAAATGCAGGGCTTACAGACAATTGCGTTTTGATGCGGCTTGGGGCAGGCAGCACAGCCATGAACACCAGTCCTGCACCCGGCCCTGCACTCACCCCTGCCATCCGCATCAAAGATCTGGTCAAGCGCTATGCTGCGACCAGCAAAACAGCCGGCAAGCTGGCACTGGATGGCGTGAGCTTTGACGTGCCGCAAGGGCAGATATTTGGCTTACTTGGCCCCAATGGTGCCGGAAAATCGACGCTTATCAATACATTGGTCGGACTGGTGATGAAAACATCAGGCTCGGTCGAGATATGGGGCCACGATATTGATCGTGATGTGCGCAATGCCAAAGCGTCCATTGGCATCGTACCGCAGGAAATCGTGTTCGATCCGTTTTTCACCCCTGCCGAAGTGCTGGACAATCAGGCCGGGCTTTATGGCGTGCCAAAAGCGATGCGGCGCACGATGGAATTGCTGCGCGCGGTCCATCTGGAAGACAAGGCCAATGCTTACGCCCGTTCGCTTTCGGGCGGGATGAAACGGCGGCTGCTGATTGCCAAGGCGATGGTCCACCGCCCGCCCGTGCTGGTGCTGGATGAGCCCACCGCGGGGGTTGACGTGGAATTGCGGCGGCAATTGTGGGAACTGGTCAGCGAAATGAACGCCGAGGGCGTGACCGTGGTGCTGACCACGCACTATCTGGAAGAAGCCGAGGAATTGTGTGACCGCATTGCGATCATCAATCACGGCAAGCTGATTGCCAACAAGCCCACGCGCGAACTGGTGGATATGGCGCGCGAGAAGATTGTCGTGCTGACGCTGGACCGCGATGTTGCCCAAGCCCCCCAGCACGAATCGTTTGCCAAGTGCATCAGCACCGGGCCGCGCCAGGTTGAGATCACTTATGACAAGGACCGCGTGACCGCAGGCGAGGTGATGTCATTGGTGCAAGGGCAGGGTTATGCCATTGTCGATGTGTCGACACGCGAAGCCGATCTGGAAGACGTGTTCGTCAGCCTGACCAGCAAGCCACGGGATTAGTCTTTTAATTCAAGCCTTTTTTGGCGCGGCGCTTGCGCCATCCGCCTGCGTCAAGCCGACGGATGGGCGCTTTGCACGTTTTGCAGGTGCCCACGTGGCCCAAACCGGTCCATTCGACTTCCTCCCGGACAGGTCGGTGTCTGTTCAGGAGGCATAAGGTGCGCGAAAGTAGCATCGAAATCCGTGCTCTTGCGGTGAATAAGTATAAATACTTATATTTCTGCCGTAGCATGGCAACGCCTTTGTATTGGCCGTCACAATATTTCGAAATGCGCGCCTGATCCAATGCTGGTCTTTCCAGCCGGTTAGTCTCAAGCTAGGGCAAGGACCCGCGCCCGTCTGGCCGGGATGAGGATGGAGAACCGCCCATGAGCGGCGCGCAATCGAGCGGTACGGAATTGGCAGCCCACGATGTCCTGATCATCGGATCAGGCGCGGCGGGGCTGACGGCGGCTTTGGTTCTGGCCGAAAAATGCCGCGTTCTGGTGCTGGCCAAAGGCGGACTGGATGGCGGTTCCACCAACTGGGCGCAGGGCGGCATTGCCGCCGTGCTGGATGCCGGTGACACGTTTGAAGATCATGTCCGTGACACGATGGTGGCAGGCGCTGGACTGAACCGGCGCGAAACGGTTGAATTTGTTATCGAACATGCGCCAGCGGCAATTGCCCGTCTGATTGAACTGGGCGTGCCGTTCAATGCCGAGGCGGGGTCATTGCACCTGACGCGCGAAGGCGGCCATTCGCACCGCCGGATCGTGCATGTGGATGATGCCACCGGCGCGGCGGTGCAAAAAGCTTTGCTGAAAGCCGCGCGCGAACATCCCAATGTGACGCTGTTGCCGGGCCGTACCTGCATTGATCTGATCACCGGACGGCATGAGGCCTTGCGTTATTCGGGTTCTGGCCGGGTGTGGGGCGTCTATGCGCTGGACGAGGCGACAGGCCGCGTTGAAGCGCACACCGCACGCGCGACGATCCTGGCCACCGGCGGCGCGGGCCGCGTTTACCAGTTCAGCACCGCGCCGCGCGGCGCAACCGGCGATGGCATTGCGATGGCGTGGCGGGCAGGCGCGCGTGTTTCCAACATGGAAATGATGCAGTTCCACCCGACCTGCCTGTATAATCTGGACGTCAAAAACTTTCTGATCACCGAAGCGGTGCGCGGTGAAGGCGGGCGGTTGATCAACCCGCGCACCGGCAAGCGGTTCATGGAATTTTACGATCCCGAACGGCTGGAACTGGCCCCGCGCGATGTTGTGGCGCGCGCGATTGACTCTGAAATCAAGCGGTTCGGCCTCGATTTCGTGCATCTGGATATCAGCCACATGCCATCGGATTTTGTGAAGGGGCACTTCCCCAACATTTACGAAAAGCTGATCGGCCTCGGGATCGATATGACCACGCAGCCGATTCCGGTGGTTCCGGCGCAGCATTATACTTGCGGCGGCGTGCTGATCGATCTGGACGGGCGCACCGATTTGCCGGGGCTTTATGCGGCGGGCGAATGCACCTAAAGCGGGCTGCATGGCGCGAACCGGCTGGCGTACAATTCGCTGCTGGACTGCTTTGTGGTCGGCGATGTGGCGGCGCGCGATATCCTGCGCCGCTGGGACAGCTTCGATGCCCCGCCAGCGGTGCGCGCGTGGGATGAAAGCCGCGTCACCGATTCAGACGAGGAAGTGGTGATCAAGCAGAACTGGACGGAAATCCGCCGGTTCATGTGGAATTACGTGGGCATCGTGCGCACCAACAAGCGGCTGGAGCGCGCCGCACACCGCATCCAGATGCTGAACGACGAAGTGAACGATTACTACGGCCATTTCCGCGTGACGACCGACCTGATCGAACTGCGCAACCTGCTGCAAAGCGCCGAACTGATCGTGCGGTCAGCGCGGGCGCGGCATGAAAGCCGGGGGCTGCATTACACGCTGGATTATCCGCAAACCGATGATGTGGCGCTTGATACGGTGATTGTGCCTTAGCTTCGGGACTTGTGGGTTTTGCAAATACGAGGGCTTCGGAAACCCTCCCCGCTGCGACTAATTTCCCCTGAAACAAGTTCAGGGTCAATAAGTCTCGCTCCCCTCCCTTAAGGGAGGGGCTGGGGGTGGGTTTTCGGCGGGTTTGTGTGCAAAAGGCATATCGCCTAAGCTTTAACTAGAGCCAGATGACGTTAGATTGCACCGCCGTGACGGAGCCGATTTTGGCCCAGCGCGAGGAAAGAGGAGGGAGCCATGCTATCGCATAGTGACCGACGAGAGACGCTGCGATGGGCCAAAAGCGGCCCGCCGCTTTACGGTTGCGTCAGGAAGCCCCTCGGACAGCGTCGCGTTGCTTGTCCGGGCAACCAGCCCGGCCAGCGCAACGCTCCTTGCCGAGGAGCTTCCTGACGCAATCCCGGCGGTGCAATCTAACGTCATCTGGCTCTATATCTCCACAATCAGCCCCGCCAGCCGGTCTACTTCGGCGCGGTCGTGGCTGACGTAGAGGATGGGCAAGCGAACCTCGTCGCGCAGGCGTTCGATCACGGTCATCACTTCCTCGCGGCGTGCGCGGTCCAGCGAGGCGAGGGGTTCGTCCATCAGCAGAAAGCGCGGGCCAGAGAGCAAGGCGCGGCCGATGGCGACGCGCTGCGCCTCGCCGCCCGAAAGCGTGCGTGGCCAGCGATCAAGCAGGTGCGCGATGCCGAGGAATGTCGCGGCTTCGTCCAGCGTCATCAGGCCGTGTCCTTCGGCCCGCTGCGCGCCGTATTCCATATTCTCGCGTACGCGCAGATGCGGGAATAACCGGCCGTCCTGAAAGACATAGCCTGCGCGGCGTTCCTGAACGGCCATGTCGATGCCAAGGTCGCTGTCGAACAGCACTTCGCCGCCCACGGCAATGCGCCCGCGATCAGGGCGGAGCAGGCCGGCGACCATGTTGAGCAGCGATGTCTTGCCCGCGCCCGATGGCCCGAACAATGCGGTCAAACCGTTGTTGCCAGTGAAGTTGGCAGATATCGCCACATCGCCCAACTGGCGTTCGACGCGCAGTTCAAAGGACATGGCCGCCCCTTCCGGTGCGCCGCGCCAGAGCTTCGGACGCGATCAGCGCGCCCAGCGATAGCAGCACCGATACCACGACCAGCCGCACAACCTGAGGTTCGGCCCCCGGAATCTGGAGCGCGCTGTAGATCGCCAGTGGCAGGGTTTGCGTCTCGCCCGGAATGTTGGACACAAACGTGATCGTCGCGCCAAATTCGCCCAGCGAACGCGCAAAGCCAAGCACGGCGCCTGCAATCACGCCGGGCAGCGCCAGCGGCAGGGTGATGGTGCGGAAGGTGCGCCAGCGCGATGCGCCCAGCGTCATCGCGGCTTGTTCCAGTTTCGGATCAACCGTTTCGAGAGAGATCCGGATCGCGCGGACCATCAGGGGCAGCGCCATGACCGCAGCGGCGAGCGCCGCGCCGGTCCAGCGGAACAGGAACGTAAGGCCCAGCCATACCTCAAGCCAGCGCCCCGCCGGTCCTTGCGGCCCGAACGCGATCAGCAGGAACCAGCCGGTGACGACGGGCGGCAGGACAAGCGGCAAATGCACCAGCGCATCCAGCAGGACTTTGCCGGGAAAACGCCCGCGCGCCAGTGCCCAGGCCAGCGCGAAGGCCAGCGGCAAAGACAGGCCCACCGCCACCGCGCTGACTTTCAAGGAGAGGCGGATGACCTCCCATTCTTCCGGTCCCGGCATCATTCAGCGCGAACCAAAGCCGTGGCGCGCAAAGATGGCACGGCCTTCGCGCGAGAGGAGGAAGCGGCGGAAGGCTTCGGCCTGTGGGTGGGTGGAGGTTTTGAGCAGGGCGACGGGATAAGTGATCGGCGGATGGCTGGTTGCCGGAAACACGCCGACAACGCGCACTTTGGCCGAGGCGCGGGCATCGGTGGCATAGACTATGCCGAAAGGTACAGCGCCGCGCTCAACCAGCGCCAAAGCAGCGCGGACGTTCTCGGCAGGCGCAACGCGGGTGGCAATCGCGCGCCAGACGCCCAGTTTTTCCAAGGCGGCTTTGCCATAGCGGCCTGCGGGCACCGCTGCCGGATCTGCCATCGCAAGGCGTCCATTGCCCAAAGCGCGCGCAAGGGGGAAGCCCGGTGCGATGCCCAGTTGCACTTTGGCGGATGCAGGCGCGATCAGGACCAGCCGGTTTTCGGCAAGCTGCGCGCGGGTGGCGGGGCGCAGCAGGTTCTGGCCCTGCACATGGTCCATCCATTCCTCATCCGCAGAAATGAACAAGTCGGCCTTTGCCCCCGCCCCGATCTGGCGGGCGAGCGCGGATGATGCGGCGAATGACAGCACCGGACGCGCGTGGCGCTGCGCGGCCCAGCGGTTGGCGGCATCGGTCAGCGCCTCCTGCATGCTGGCAGCGGCCAGTACCAATGGCCCCCGCGCCTGCGCACGGGCGGGCGCACTGGCCAGCCACACGGCCATGGCCAGCATCAGCGCGGCACGAACGAAAGCGATCACCACAGAACTCCGAAGGCAGGCCATGCCTTGCCTATACAGGCAGGGCATGGCCGGACAAACCCTTCGTTCTGAAGCTTAACGCCCCATTAATGTGCGGGCCTGACTGGCGACTTGCGCCAGCATGGCGGGGCCAGCAGCGGATGCGGATTGCGCGCGGTCCACCAGTGCGCGGAACTGGCGCACCGGCACGGCATTGGTTTCCAGCCAATCGGCCACAAACGCATCGGGCGATTTGCCTTGCGAACGCTTGAGGAAATCGAGCCGCATCTGTTCGAAATCGCGGGCCAGACCGGCGATCAGCAGGCGCTCCCACGGATCGGACGGGTTCATCCGCCGTGCCGCCTGTTGCGCCCAGTCCAGCCCCAGTGCCGCGCCCAGATCGGCAAAGGCACCAGTCAGCGCGCCGGCATCGACGTTCAACTCGCCCGCCAGATGGGCAAGGCCGATGGCCCCGTCCATATCATAGAGGTGGACCAGCCGTTCGGCGATGGCGGGCGGAGTTCCGGCAGCCGCCAGTTCCTGCGCCATTTGCCGCGCCTGTGCCTGTGCTTCGCCCCGCAGCAATTGCGCGGCGGTGTGCGAAAGCAGGGCGACGCCGCCGTACAGGTCTTCGAGCAAGGCATCGGGCTGCATCGTGCCGCGTCCGGCGCGCAGCACATCGGCAATATGGCCGCGCAGGCCCAGCGCGGTGCGTTCAAACAGGGCCAGCCGCAAGGCTTCGGGGATGTCGGCAGTATCGAGCATGTCCCATGTGGCGCGCAGATCGAGCAGGCGTTCTGCCGCAACAAAGGCGGCTGCCACTTGCGCGAGGCTGCATCCTTCTTCTTCGCACAATGCGAACGGATGGACCGGCCCCATGCGGTTGATGATGCGGTTGGCCAGCTTGGTTGCGATGATTTCGCGTCGCAGGCGGTGATGGACAATTTCGGTTTCAAATGCCTCGCGCATTTGCGGCGGGAAGGCTGCGACCAGTTCTTCTTCCAGCACCGGATCATCGACAACCGGGCTTTCTTCAAGCGCACGTTGCAGCACCAGCTTGCTGCTGGAGAGCAGGACCGCCAGTTCGGGACGTGTAAGCCCCTGCCCCGAAACCGCGCGGCGGGCGAGGTCTTCGGGTCCGGCAAGTCCTTCGGTCTTGCGATCCAGATCGCCGCCTTCTTCGAGCACATCGATCAGGCGGGACCATGACGGCATTGTGGCAGCTCCGCCGCGTTCGGCGATGGACAGCGCCAGTGCTTGCAACCGGTTGTCTTCGAGCACGAGGTGCGCGACGTCATCGGTCATCGACACCAGCAATTCCACGCGGGCGTCTTCAGTCAACTTGCCCGAGCGTTTGGCCGCGGCCAGCGCGATCTTGATGTTGACCTCGTTATCCGAACAATCGACCCCTGCCGAATTGTCGATGAAGTCGGTGTTGATCCGGCCCCCGGCCAAAGCGAACTCGATGCGCGCAGCTTGTGTCGTGCCAAGATTGGCACCTTCACCGATGACTTTGGCGCGCACTTCGTTGGCCGAAACACGCAGCGAATCGTTGGCGGGATCGCCCACGTCAGCGTTGTTTTGCAGGCTGCCTTTCATGTAAGTGCCGATACCGCCGAACCACAGCAGATCGACTTGCGAACGCAGGATCGCAGAGATCAGCGATTCAGGATCAAGTTCGGCTTCTGCAACGCCCAGCATGGCCTGCACTTGCGGGGTTAGCGGGATGGCCTTCATCGAACGCGGGTAAACCCCGCCGCCATCCGAAATCAGGCCTTTATCGTAATCGTCCCAGCTTGAACGGGGCAGTGCGAACATCCGGGCGCGTTCGGCCCAGCTTGCCGCCGGATCGGGGTCAGGATCAAGGAAGATGTGGCGATGATCGAATGCGGCGACGACTTTGAGCGCCTTTGACAGCAACATGCCGTTGCCGAACACGTCGCCCGACATATCGCCGCAGCCGGCCACGCGCACCGGCTCTGCCTGCACGTCGACGCCCATTTCGAGAAAATGGCGGCGCACCGAGAGCCACGCGCCGCGCGCGGTAATGCCCATCGCCTTGTGGTCATACCCCTTCGATCCGCCACTGGCGAAAGCATCGTCCAGCCAGAAATCCTTTGATTCGGCGATGGCGTTGGCAACGTCGGAGAAGGTGGCCGTGCCTTTGTCGGCGGCGACCACGAAGTACGGGTCTTCGCCATCGCGCACGACCACGGCTTCGGGCTGGACGACTTTGCCTTCCACGATGTTGTCAGTGATCGACAGCAACGTGCGGATGAACACCTGATAGCTGGCCTTGCCCTCGGCCAGCCAGCCATCACGGTCGCGCGCGGGATCGGGCAAGTGCTTGGGATAGAAGCCGCCCTTCGCGCCGGTTGGCACGATGACCGCGTTCTTCACGCGCTGCGCTTTCATCAGGCCCAGCACTTCGACGCGGAAGTCATCGCGTCGGTCTGACCAGCGCAGGCCGCCGCGCGCGACAGGTCCGGCGCGCAGGTGGATGCCTTCAACACGCGGGGAATAAACGAAAATTTCGCGCCAAGGCACCGGACGCGGAAGGCCGGGCACAGCTGCGGAATCAATTTTGAACGCCATCGCTTCTGCCGCTGCGGGGGCAAAGGCATTGGTGCGCAAGATCGCCATGACAAGCGCGCGGAACTGGCGCAGCAGGCGGTCATCGTTGATCGCGGCCACTCCTGCCAATCCGGCGCGGATATGCTCCTCTGCCGCGCTGAACGCGGCTTCTCGGTCCCCTGCAAAGGCAGGATCATGCCGCGCGATGAAGGCATCGATCAGCCCGCGCGTAACGGCTGGTGCATTTTTCAGCGCTTCGACCACGGTCGGTATGCCAAACGTCATGCCCGCCTGCCGCAAATAGCGGTAGAACGCGCGCAGCCAGTTGGCTTCAACCGCAGACAGGCCCGTCGCCACGATCAGACGGTTGAAGGCATCATCTTCTGCCGCGCCATTCAACACGGCTGCCAGCGACGTTTCGATGGCAGTAGCGCGGCCCAACAGATCGGCAACAGTGCTATCAACGGGGTGCGCAACAAGGAAATCATGCACATAGCCGAGCCTGCCCCCGTCCAGCGGCGTCGGCATTTCTTCCAGAACACGGAAGCCGAAGTTTTCCAGCACCGGCACGGCATCGGACAAGACAATTGCGCCTTCGCGTTGATACAATTTCAGGCGCAACGACGTTT
>JADYXV010000300.1 GCA_020853995.1 Novosphingobium sp. | reverse complement strand
GGCTCGGTGGAATTTATGTGCCCCTGGATCCGACCGCCCCCGCGTTACGTCGCAAGCTGTGCCTGGACAATATCGGGGCCACCCATGTGGTTTGCGATGCGCCCTGCGCCGAGCTTGGCGGACGCCAGCTTCTGCTGACCGATCTCGCCCAGACAGCGACGGTGTCATTGCCACCGCTGCCCGATACTGCAGAAGTGGTCGCAGTGATCTTCACCTCGGGAACGACCGGTGTGCCCAAGGGAGTGGAAATCACCGAAACGGGCATCCTGCGCCTTGCCCGTGATCCGCGCTATGTAGCGCTTCTGCCGGGCATGCGCATGGCTTGCTTGTCCAACCCGGCCTTCGATGCGCTGACGTTTGAGGTATTCGGCGCGCTTCTGAACGGATTGACCCTATGCATAATCACGCCTGACGAACTGCGGGAGCCTTCGCAGATCGCGCACCGCCTGCGCGAAGATCGGCCCGATGCGATGTTCCTGACCTCTGCGCTGTTCAACCTGCTCGCAGAACTTGATCCGGCCTGCTTTGCAACCGCCGGGCAGGTTCTGGTGGGGGGGGAGCCCGTGCGCCCGCAAAGCGTGGCTCGGGTCTATGCGGCCAATGCCGAGAGTGGGCTTCAACTGATCAACGGATACGGGCCGACCGAATGCACGACATTCGCCCTCTGCCATGTCATACGGCGCGAAGACGTTCCGACCTGGCTGGTCAATGGCGCGATTCCGATCGGCACGCCGATCAACCAGACCGAAGCCTATGTTCTGACTACCGAAGGCCTTGCCACCCCAGTGGGAGAGGTCGGTCACCTCTATCTTGGTGGCGCGGGTCTGGCGCGGGGATATTTCGGGCAAAAGGATCTGACAGAGGAAAAGTTTGTTACTCTCGCGTCCCTCCCCGGTCAGCGCCTGTATGACACGGGCGATCTGGTGCGCCAGGCCAGCGACGGGCTGATCCATTATGTTGGGCGCGCGGATGGTCAGGTCAAAGTGCGCGGCCACCGGATCGAGCTGTCCGAGATTGAAGGCCACCTTTCGTGCCATCCGCTTGTCCGCGACGTTGCCCTGACCGTAGTGGCGCAGCGCGACAGCAATCAGATTCATGCCGTTCTGCGCTGCGTTGAGGGCCCGCTTCCGACTGTTGCCGATCTGCGCGCCTTTCTGGGCGAAACCCTGCCGCCCTACATGATCCCGCAGCGGTTCTCCGTTGCCACCGAACTGCCGCGCACCGCAAACGGCAAGATCGACCGGACCGCCCTGTCCGATCTACCCCTGACCGAACTATCCCCCGCTGGCACGACCCTGCTTGCCAGCGATTTACCACTGGCTGCAACGCTGGCGATTGTGGCGAAAATCCTTGACGTTGAACCCACGGCAACAGCCCGATTTCAGGAGCTGGGCGGCGAGTCGCTCGATGCGATGCGGGTTGTTGCGCATCTTGTGACTGAGCACGGCCTGCATGCCACTGTCGGCGAATTGCTGGCGGCAGAGAGTCTTCTGTCGTTTGCAAGATTGCTTCGCGGCCATTCGGTTAGCTCCGAAACGGCCGACCCTGAGGCTCGCTATCCTGCCGCGCGGGAACAATCGCGCTTGTTTTTCCTGCAAAGCCTTTCCCCAGCCTCGTCTGCGTATAACGAAACCTTCGCTTTCGATATCGAAGGCCCTTTGCAGGCAGAGCAACTACGCGCGGCGTTGAATGTTCTTGTCGCCCGTCACGCCGCCCTGCGCACAAGATTCGAGCTGGTCGATGGCGTCGTTAGCGCAATTCCCTCAGCACCCTATGAGGTGGATCTGCCATGCCTGCCGGAAGCCGAGGCCGAAGCACGCTGCAACACACCCTTTGATCTGTCCCGGCCAGAGATGTTGCGGGCAAGTCTGACCGGCCTGGCACAGGACCGGCACCTGCTTTTTCTGACCATCCATCACATTGCGATTGACGGGCAAAGCATTACGGAATTCCTCATGCAACTGTCGGCGCTGCTAGGGGGACAACCGCTTGCATCACCTGCGAAACCCTATCAGGCCTTTGCCCAGACAAGGGCAGACTTTCGTTTATCTGAGGGCTATGACCGACAGATCGCCGACTGGCAGCAGGATCTTTCGCAGATCTTGCCCTTGGGCTTCCAGCCGCTGTTCCCGGCTGAAGGGCATTCCGGCAGGGCGGGCGGTTTTCATCAGGCCTCCATAGGAGGCGCGCAATGGCGCGCGCTGCAAGTTTGCGCGCAGGAACATGGTGTCAGCCTGTTTGCACTGCTGGCGTTGCTTTTCGCCAACGGATTGTCGCGGCTAACCGGGCGAACAGACATCGCAATCGGGGCGCCGGTCGCGAACCGTAGTTTGGGGGATTTTGAACGTCTGGTGGGGATGTGCGTCAACACCGTTCCCTTCTTTGTTGAAATTCGCAGGGATGACCGGCTGGGCGATGCAGTCACACGGCTGGACCGGCATCTGAAGCGCACGCTTGCGCGGCAGGATGTGGATTTCGACGAAGTGCGTGACATCGCCGTCGCAACCGGCCGAACCACCGCCTTGTTCGATACTATGCTGGTTCTGGAAAACACCCATCTGGATCAACTCAAGATCGGCGGCGCCAACGTGACGCCACGCCTTTACTGCAAGCCAGAGGCAAAATTCCCGCTGACCTTGTTCGTAACGGAAACATCTGACGGTGCCGATCTGGTCTTCGAATACCAGACAGCCGTTCTTTCGCCGCTTCAGATTACCGCCCTTGCCGATGCTATTGGCTGCGGGGCATCGGCACTTCCCGGATCATTGGCCTTGGCGCTTGGTGCATTGAGCGTGGGAGCCGATGATGGGCGCGCTCAGCTTCGGGGATGGTCCGAGGGGTCGCGTGTGGCGATAGGCGAGCCATGGCTGCCGGATGCGGTCAAGGCCCACAACCCCGACGACATCGCAGTCAGCGATCAGACGGGTCAGATGACTTACCCGCAACTTGACGAACTGTCGGACGCTATCGCTGGGGGGCTTTCGCAAAATGGCATCGGTCCGGGCGATCTTGTCGGGATCTGCATGAAGCGCAGCGGCGCGCTGCTGGCGTGCGTGCTTGCGACGTGGAAATTGGGGGCAGCCTATGTGCCGCTGGACCCATCGCACCCGACCGAACGTCTGAGCTATCTTCTGGCCGACAGCAAAGTTACTTTGGTTGTCGTGGACCAGATGCTCGACCCATCGGTTCTTCCGCCACGGTGCAAGAGCGTGCGCGTGGGGGATTTGCGGGGACCACTTGTCCCTTCGGCACAGCATAGGCGGGAAGCCCGCGCCTATATGATGTACACTTCAGGTTCGACGGGTCTACCCAAGGGCGTTGAGATCACGCATGGGGCGCTGGCGAACTATCTGGCCCATGCGGCAGAAGCCTATTGCGAGGGGGTTGCGGCAGCGATCGT
>JADYXV010000299.1 GCA_020853995.1 Novosphingobium sp. | reverse complement strand
CCGGACAGGCATCACCATCGACGAGGATGATCGGGGTGAGGGGGACAGCATCGCTCATGCACACGCGCTTAGCGGCTTAAACAGATATGTGCCACAGGCGTGTCCCCCCCATACACTAGCCAGACACCCCCTCTACCCCCCATCAACATGCCCACACCTCGGAATGATTAGGTAAAGGCCATTCACCGTGCTATTGCCGCGCTGCTGACGTTGAACACTCCAACGGACTTCGGCAGAAAATCTCTGTTTCTTCGTGCTTTACGGTGCGGAAAAAGCGGCTTTTGACGACGACTTCCTTTCGAATGACGATCCGACGCACGGCCCGTGCGTACTTTTGCGCCCGGGCAACTTCGTTCTCGAAAGGAACATCTCATGCCAGTAGGCACCGTAAAATTCTTCAATACCGACAAGGGCTATGGCTTCATTCAGCCTGACAACGGCGGCACTGACAGCTTCGTGCACATCTCGGCCGTTCAGGCAGCCGGCATGGCAACGCTTGAGCGTGACCAGCGCTTGACGTATGAAGTTGAAACCGGCCGTAACGGCAAGGCTTCTGCTGTTAATCTCGCTTCTGCTTGATTAATAACACATTTCTGGCGGTTGAGCGTATCGCTCGCCGCCGGATATGCGCCATTTGACGGATCTTGGCATGACTGCCGAAATCGCCATCAGACTGCGCCGCGCTGAATTCAATCGCGCCATTGCCGCAGCAGACATCGCCGCCATCAGCGCGATACTTTCCCCTGATGTGATCATGATCACCGGCACAGACAGCGCCGTTATCGCCGGGCGCAAGGCCCAATTGCTTGCATGGAAAAGAGAATTTTCCGCCACGCCGCGCCTGATTTATACCCGCACCACTGGTGTCATCACCGCCTCGGCGGTTGAACCTGTCGCGATGGAGCATGGCCACTGGCAAGGTCTCGCTTATAGCCAAGCCGTACCGGTAGCGTCTGGAACCTATGCTGCCAAATGGCGGGAAAAAGATGGCAATTGGCTGCTAGTAGCCGAGATATTCGTCACGCTGGGCTGACCCTCAGGCAGCAATGCGGACGCAATTACGACCAGCCTGCTTTGCCTCATACATGGCCGTATCGGCCCGTTTCAGCAGACTGTCGAGTGTATCGCCGGGGTGCATGATGGCGAAGCCGAAGCTTGCCGAAATGTGCACGGCCTGTCCCTGCGTGATAAGCGGAACGCTGTTCAACCGGTGGCGCATCATATCAAGTTTAAGCAGCCAGACTTCTTCAGCCAGATCCGCAGGAGAACCGTCCAGAGGGCAGATCAAGCCGAACTCTTCCCCGCCAAGTCGGGCGACGAGCGCGCCATCGGGCGCCGTGTCGCGCAACAATCCGGCTGCGTGGACAAGTGCCTGATCGCCACCTGCATGGCCAAGACGGTCATTGATCTGTTTGAAATGGTCAAGGTCGATCATGGCAACGGCCAGCGAACCATTTTCAAGCCATCGTTCTGAATTGTCGATAAAAGCACGTCTGTTTGGCAGCGATGTCAGCGGGTCGGTGCGCGACAGGCGCTCCATCATGCGGGTTTTGCGCTCCAGTTGCATGGTTAACATCGCAACCCAGCCATACGCAGCAGGAGCAATCATCAGCGGGATGATCGCGGCAGAAGTCATGGATACGGAATATCGCACTCCACCCAGCAATTCGAAAGACATGTGCGTGGAAAACATCGACGCAGCAACCGAGGCCAGCGTGACCAGAATCCCGGTGCAGAACAGTCGAAAACGCGTTCGGCGCAAGTCAGGATCGTCCATTCGGCCAGTATAAGCCGAAGATAGTTAAGCCTCTGCTAAATATCACCATTCTTCCTGTCGGTAGTTCCACATAAAGGCAAGATTGCAGGATATTAACCATGCCGTGCAACGATGCTCTCATGCAAATCAGACCGGACATATCCTATACGTTGACGCAGTGCTGGTACACGCGTTCACACATACCGACTGCTGCGAAGCGTCGCGATGAACATGGGGCATTGATCTCGACGTGTCGCCATTGTGAACGGCCTATCCGGTCCTGCGGCGGAAAATCATGGACGCTTGCCGATGGTGTTGATCTCGATGAACTCGCCTCCCACTCGCATGTCCGCTACATCTGTGTGACGAGCGTAAGCGAGGGGCAGATCATTGCGCGCTATGTGCTTGAACCTGAACTTGACGAGGCCGCGATCAAGGCACGCTGTGAGGCTGTGATCGAACAACACGGGGCCAGCGAACCCGGCAGCGGGATCGATGTTCGCGTAATGGGCGGCACACACCACTGATATCTGGCTACAACCTCAATTCATACGGAAAAGGGCACCCGGTGATGGGCGCCCTTTGATCCTTACCGGTTCAGCGCGTAGCTGAGGCGGCTGACGGGTTTTGCACTTACCTTGTGATTGCGGATTGCAAATTCACGCGGAAGCCCCGTATTGCTACGCTTTCAATCAGCGAGAGCGCCAGCCTTGCTTGCGATTGGTTTCACGTCCTTGACGTCAAACGATACCGGGCGACCATTGAAACGGCCCGTAACTGTGCGCTTGTTGACGCGAAGTTCGAAAGGCACCTTGCCAGCATAGGCCGAACCCTTGAGCACTTTCACATCGCCCTTTTGTTCAGCGGTGTAATCGTACTTCACGCCCTGATAGGTAAAGCTTCCGGTATCAGGTTCAGCGGCATTTGCTACAGCAGCAGGTGCAGCAAGAAGAAGAGCGGCGGCGGTAATTGCGAATGAAGAATTAAACATGGCAATGTCTCCTGGCAGATAAGGAAAGATTGCCTTCAGCACCCTTATCTTGTTGCATTGCAGGATATAGAACGGGTGCAGTGCGGCAATTGTAATCCAAGACATCACGGTTGCAGATTTTGCAACCCATGTTAAAATTACTAATAGGATCAGCTTCTTGACTAAATCTGACTTTGAAACCTGCCCAAAATTACGTAGCAGATCATACGAATTCCAATGTTCGCAACTGCACGCAATCACCGCTTCCGGACGAATTCCGCACGCAAAACCAGACCTTTGATGCCGGGGTATTTGCAATCAATCTCCTGCGGATCGCCCGTCAGCCGGATGGATTTTATCAACGTGCCCTGCTTCAGCGTCTGGCCGGCACCCTTGACATCAAGATCCTTGATCAACGTAACCTGATCGCCATCCGCCAGCAGATTGCCGACCGCGTCACGGACCTCAACGGTGTTGGCGACTGTCTGTTTGGCTTGCAAATCGGCCGCGGTCATCCATTCTCCGCTTTCCTCGTCGTAGACGTAGTCATCATCGTTGGGCATGATCGAGTCTCCTGTTCATTTTGGGCCGTGGCACTGCTGCACCTAAATGGCCAGCAAAAGCGGCAGGTGGGCGATTTTGGAAAATAGCATCATCAAATTGGGTCCGGAGCACCGACAAGCTGCGTGCCTGACGCTTGCTGCGGCATTTGCAAACGATCCGGCAATGTCGTGGATGCTTCGAAATCCAACTGTGCGTGCACGGCGTTTGCCGATGCTGATGGACTGGATGTTCACAGATCATTTGCGATACGGCATGATTTTGGGGACGCCCGGATGTGAAGTCGTCACGCTTTGGCGTCCGCCCGGCAGGGTGCATGAACATCCCGCGCTGACTCCGCGCGCAGCAATTCGGTTCATCCGTATTCTTGGAACAGCAGTGTTCCGGGCCGAGCACCTTGAACGATGGATAGACCGCCATTTGCCGACGGGCGAGCGTCAATTCTATCTACGCATGGCTGGTGTGCGGCCTGATCGACAAGGGCATGGGTTGGGCGGATTGGCTATCCGGAAGGGACTGGTGAGAACTCCGGCAATAAAAGGGGCCATTCATCGGACGGTAGCACCGGATTAAAAAGGGGCCACTCCTGCTAGACCTTCGCCTTTGCGCGGAGGCGGAGGGTGAAGAGAGTGGAACTT
>JADYXV010000298.1 GCA_020853995.1 Novosphingobium sp. | reverse complement strand
TCTATGACGCAGCAATGAAGCACAAGGCGGACGGTACCGCGCTCGTCGTCATCGCGGGCAAGGAATAAGGCACCGGCTCATCGCGCGACTGGGCGGCAAAGGGCACCAACCTGCTCGGCGTGCGCGCGGTCATCGTCGAAAGCTTTGAACGCATTCACCGTTCGAACCTTGTCGGCATGGGTGTGTTGCCACTGCAATTCCAGGAAGGGCAGAACCGCACCTCGCTGGGCCTGACCGGTGACGATACCTTCACCATCAAGGGCGTTGCAGGCCTGCAACCGCGTCAGGACGTGGAAGTGCAAGTCACCCGTCCCGATGGCACCAAGCTGACCTTTACCGCGCTTTGCCGCATCGATACCGCCAATGAAGTCGAATACTTCATGAACGGTGGCATCCTGCATTATGTGCTGCGCAAGCTCGCTTCGTAAGCGGGGCGGCATTGCCGAAACAAAAGCCCGCCGGGATCATCCCCGGCGGGCTTTTTCATGCTCGAATGCGAAGTTGATCGGCCGTGCCCCGAAGTCCTGCATTGCGGCCCAACAAAAAAGGGCGGCTCCCCCCGGAGGCCGCCCCTTCATGTGCCCCGCCGGAGAGCGGGGGCTTTAACTTGCGTGAATTAGAGCGCTTTCCGACCAATCTGGATCACCGTGATTGACGCAGGAAGCCTCTCGGCAAGGCACCTTTTGCAGGGCGGGCTGGTTGCCCGTCCAAGCAAGGTAACGCTGTCCGAGGGGCTTCCTGCGTCAACCCCTCCGGGGCGGGCCCCTTTTGGCCGATTGCTGCGTCTTTCGTCGGTCACTATGCGACCGCATGGCTCCCTCCTCAATCCTTGCACTCGGCCAAAATCGGCTCCGTCACGGTGAGCCAGATTGGTCGGAAAGCGCTCTAAGCCGCTTTTACCTTGGCAAAGCGGCGGCGGGCGACAAGGCCGGCCGCAGCCGCGCCGAACAGGATGATCATCGATGGTTCCGGCACTTCAGTACCACCCGTCGTGTTCCCGCTTGTGGTGTTGCCGCTCGTCGTGTTTCCGCTGGTTGTATTCCCGCCGGTAGAGGTGGAAGTGGACGACGATGTCGAGCTGCTGGTGCTGCTTGACGTTGATGAGCTGGATGACGTCGAGGTTGAGGAAGACGACGTGACGTTCCCTGATGAAGTCGAGGTGGACGAACTTGAAGTAACGTTGCCGGATGAGGTGCTGACGTTCCCGCTCGACGTGGATACGCCGCCGGTTGAGGTTGAAACACCACCCGTTGATGTCGAGACACTGCCGGTGGAAGTTGAGACGCCACCGGTTGATGTCGAAACGCCGCCCGTCGACGTTGATGTCGAGACACCACCAGTCGAAGTGGAAACGCCGCCAGTGGATGTGGACGTTGAAACACCACCGCTAGATGTTGATACGCCGCCGGTCGTGCTGGAGCTTCCGCCGCTGCTGGTCGATCCGCCCGAAGTCGATGTAGAACCGCCCGAGGTAGAGGTTGAGCCCGTGCTGGTGGAAGAGATGACCACGCTGCCGCCGGCACCACCGCTACCGCCGCCGCCGCCGCCAAAGAAGCCGCCGAAGAACCCGCCGCCAAAGCCGCCAATTCCGCCGCCGCCGATAACCACGGGCACACCGCCGCCGCCGCCATTCATTGGCTGGGGTGGCATGGGTGGCATGTAGGGGACTGGAACCATCGCCATTTGCTGGGCGGGCTCACACGTCTTGGTTGTCGTCGTGGTCACGATGCGGCGCGCACGATGCACTTCACGTGGTGCAGCGCGGCGGGCGATCTTGCGCTTGACTGGCTGGGCCTGCTTCACCTTGATAGGCTTCACGCGATGAATTTCGCCCTTTGAAGGGGCTTCCGATACGTGGACTGCGCCGCCGCCGAGCATTGCTCCGCCTGCTGCTGCTGCCGCCAGTTTTGCCAAAGCCATCCGAACCGACATGATCTGTGCTCTCGTTCTTCCCTGGGAAAGCGCTCTAGCAAAGAGGGGTTAACGCTCTGCCTGCCTTTCCTGATAAACCCAAAAGCGCAGAACGAAGCGGGCAGAGCAATGCCGTTAACCCTGTTTGCGGGCCTGAATCTGCCCGAAATCGGGACCGCAACGGCGCAAGCGTTAACAATGTCCCATTATGGAACCGAATCCATCCAGAGTTCTAAAGCGATCCGTCTTCATCGAACAGCGACGGGGTAGATCCGGTGGGCGGGGTGATTCCCAGATGCTGCCATCCGCGATCATTCAGGCACCGTCCGCGCGCGGTGCGGGCAACAAGACCGAGTTGGATCAAGTAAGGCTCGATCACCTCCTCAATCGTGTCACGCGGTTCAGACAGTCCTGCCGCCAGCGTTTCAACACCAACCGGCCCGCCTTTGTAAATGTCGGCAATCATCATCAAGTAACGCCGGTCCTGCAGATCAAGGCCGATCTTGTCGACTTCCAGCCGGGTCAGCGCGCTATCGGCCACGCTCTGGGTGATTGTCTCAACCCCGTCGACTTGCGCAAAGTCGCGCACGCGGCGCAGCAACCGGCCTGCGACACGTGGCGTTCCGCGCGCACGGCGGGCAATTTCGGTCGCCCCGCCCTTGTCAATGCCCACACCCATCAGTGATGCCCCGCGCGCCACCACACGTTCCAGTTCCGCCACGGAGTAGAATTGCAGCCGCACCGGAATGCCGAAACGGTCGCGCAATGGCGTTTGCAAAAGGCCTTGCCGCGTCGTCGCGCCGATCAGCGTGAAGGGCGGCAGATCGATCCGGACTGAACGCGCCGAGGGGCCTTCACCGATGATCAGATCAAGCGCGCGGTCCTCCATCGCCGGATAGAGCACTTCTTCGACCACAGGGTTCAGCCGGTGGATTTCGTCAATGAACAGGACATCGCCCGATTCAAGATTGGTCAGCAGCGCCGCCAGATCGCCCGCCTTCGCGATGACCGGGCCGGACGTGGCGCGGAAATTGACGCCCAGTTCGCGCGCGATGATCTGCGCCAGCGTGGTCTTGCCCAGTCCCGGCGGGCCAAAGAACAGCACATGATCCATCGCCTCGCGCCGCATTTTGGCCGATTCGATAAACACGCGAAGGTTATCGCGCGCGGCTTCCTGCCCCACGAATTCATGCAGTGTTTTGGGGCGCAGCGCAGCGTCTACGTCTTCGTGCTGCCGGTCAGGGGAAAGGAGGGGGTTATCTGTCATGTGAAGCGCGCCAAGGCGTCCTGCGAGTGATGGAGAATGCGCTGTATGAAGACGGTATCGCCGGACACGCGATAATAGATCACATGGCTGCGATGTGTCCTGCTTCGCGTGGTTGCGTGCAGTTCGGGGCGCGCTCGTCCTCCTAGCGGGTACTGTGCGAGGAGCAACAGAGCTTTGGCAATGCTGCGGGCGTATTCGGCTGCGACGTCGTTGCCAAAACGGGCGCTGCCGTACTTATCAATCGCTTCAATATCATGGCGTGCCGCCGCACTCAGCTTGACCCTAGCCATGCCGTGCGCGGCGCTTTGCGATAATATCCTCGATCAGCGCTTCAGGTTCTTCGTCCAGATATCCCGACGCTTCACCCTCTTCGATCAGAGCGCGCAGATGCGCAAGGTTTTCAGCCTGCGCAAGATCACGCCGGATCAGGTCGCGCAGATAATCACCGGCATCGGCATAGTTGCCTTGGGCAATCTGCTGCTCGATCCAAGTCTGCAAAACCGAGGGAATGGAAAAGCTGAGGTCGGTCATGGCTGGATCATACCGTTTTCGGGGCGGGATGGCAAAGTGGTAACAGGGCAGGGCGCACTAGATTGGCCTTTGCTGAAAGTTCGCACCATCATGGTCTTTGACAAACCTTGCCCTGATAATCCCAAGCACCGCTGGCATCGAGGCAAGCGTCAATTTGCACGAATTCTGTAGCTTCATTAGCAAGCCAGCCGCCAGCAAGGCCGACAACAAAAAGAAACAGGCCAAGACTGCGCCTCACCCCGCCGCCCTCTTCAGCGCAACCCTCACAAGATCGTTCAGCCCCGCATCCTCACCCAGTTCCTCAACCGCTTTGGCCACTGCGGTGCTGGCGACCAGCGGCTTGAAGCCCAGGTTCTGCAAGGCCGATATCGCGTCGGCGCTGGCCGAGCCGGGCGGGGTATAGCCGGTGTCTGCGCCCATGCCTGCGGGTGAGACGTAGCCTGCCAGGCCGCCTGCCTTGTCCTTCAGTTCGTTGACGATGCGGCTGGCGAGTTTGGGGCCGACGCCGTTGGCGCGGGCGACCATGGCGGCATCGCCGTTGGCGCAGGCGCGCTGCAATTCTTCAATGGCCAGCGCAGAGAGGATGGCCAGCGCCACTTTGGACCCCACGCCCTGCACTGCGGTAAGCAGGCGAAACCATGCGCGTTCGCCCGCGCTGGTAAAGCCGATCAGGCGTTGGTCCGTCTCGCTCACCTGCATTTCGGTGTGGACCACCACTTTATCACCGCGAATGCCCAGATGGGTGAGCGTTTTGGCCGAGCATTGCACAAGGTAGCCGACGCCGTTCACGTCAATCACGGCCCAATCGGGGCCTGTATCATCAAGGATGCCGGTGAGCTTGGCGATCATGGTTTGTTCCTATGCACTGCGCCGCGATCGTGCGCAAGCCCGCTGCCCAAACTCAAGGCTCAGGGGTGGCGCGGTCAATCATATCCATGAAGTTGCGCGCGGCATCGCGGTCTTCCGGATCTTTGAACGCCACGTCCAGATCAGGTGCGGCTGACAGCATATAAAGCAAAGACCACATGCCGAAGCGACGCGCGCGGTCTTTCTCCAGCCCGAAATCCACCAACATGTGCTCGACGCCCGCCTCCAGCGCAGCAGGCGTGGCGGCTGCAAGGTCATCGGTGCCGAAGTACCGGCGCATCTGGTCATCAAATTCCATTGGCGGTGCCTATGCTATGCTCGAAGCGTGCGCAACGGTCGCGCCATATTCGGCGATTGCCTAATGCCCATCCCCAACCTTTCTCGCAGGCGGGAAGGGGGCGAGAATACAAAAAAGGCGGCGCATCGCTGCGCCGCCCGTTTCGTAACTAACACAATGGCAGAATTACTCTGCCGCGATCCCGGCCCCACCAAACATATCGACCTCGATCTCGACCGGCGCGGCTTCATTCGCGGCTGATTTCGCGTTGCGGCGCTTGTCGAAGCTGCTCCATACCGTGTTCCAGTCACCCTTGGTGGCGGCCTTGGAATATTCCGTCGCGCGGGTTTCGAAGAAGTTGGCGTGTTCTACGCCGTTGAGCAGCGGGGCGAGCCAGGGGAGGGGGTGGTCTTCGATCATGTAGACCGCGGGCAGGCCAAGCTGGCTGAGGCGCCAGTCGGCGATGTAGCGGATGTAGCGCTTGATTTCCTTGGCGCTCATGCCGGGGACGGGGCCTTGTTCGAAGGCCAGATCGATGAACGCGTCTTCAAGGCGGACCGTCTTCTGGCAGCAATCGATGATGTCTTCCTTCACCGCCTTGGTCAGGCAGCCGCGCTCGGCCACGAAGGCGTGAAACAGCTTGGTAATGCCTTCGCAGTGCAGCGATTCATCGCGGATCGACCATGTGACAATCTGACCCATGCCCTTCATCTTGTTGAAGCGCGGGAAGTTCATCAGCATGGCAAAGCTGGCGAACAGTTGCAGGCCTTCGGTAAAGCCGCCGAACATGGCGAGGGTGCGCGCGATGTCTTCGTCGTTATCAACGCCGAACTGTTGCAGGTAATCGTGCTTGGCCTTCAGTTCCTCGTACTCAAGGAACATGCCATATTCGCTTTCGGGCATGCCGATGGTGTCGAGCAGGTGGCTGTATGCGGCGATGTGCACGGTTTCCATGTTGGAAAACGCGGCCAGCATCATCTTCACTTCGGTCGGCTTGAACACGCGGCCATATTGTTCGTGGTAGCAGTTCTGCACTTCCACGTCGGCTTGCGTGAAGAAGCGGAAGATCTGCGTGAGCAGGTTGCGCTCATGCTCTGAAATTTTCTGCGCCCAATCGCGGCAATCTTCGCCCAATGGCACTTCTTCGGGCATCCAGTGGATCTGCTGCTGGCGCTTCCAGAATTCATAGGCCCAGGGATATTCGAAGGGCTTGTATGTCTTGCGGGCTTCAAGAAGTGACATGATCGGGCGTCCTGTATTGATTCTGGTAATATAGGGATGGGTTGGGTGCGGGCAAAGCGCGCGAAGGTGCTTGGCCGTGGATAGTGGTGCGGTTTCGGCATGCCTTGAAGGACATGGCCTTGAAGGACAGATTTCGCGCCATTGCTGTGCGGTGGTGGAATATTGCGGAACGGGCGCGGCCGCTGGCGGTTCTGGTCATAAGGCCGCCGGATGCTCCGGGAAGGCCAGACGTTACTGATACCGCAGGAGATTTGCCATGGGCGAACATGAAACCGAAAACGCGAACGCCGATTGGTCGGCGCATATCCGCGAACACATGGAAGTGATCGGCGCGGACGGCACGCACGTAGGCACCGTTGATGGCATCGTCGGCCATCGTATCAAGCTGACCAAGGCGGAAAACGATGCGGGGCACGAAGGCGGCACCCATTCGGGCCACCATCATTACCTGTCGTGCGGGCTGGTCGCCGAAGTGGAGGGCAACACGGTGCGCCTTTCGGCGAATGGTGACGTGGCCCACGAGTTGTTTGAAGAAGAAGAGTAAGTTTGCAGGTGAGGGGGTAGGGCTTAAGTCAGGCCCTCCCCCGACCCCTCCCGCAAGCGGGAGGGGGGTGAGGTAGAAACTCCCTCCCGCAAGCGGGAGGGGGGAAGAAGCGCGACGCTCTACTTCCAGAACATGCCCGGCTTGATTCCGCGATCCTTGCGGTTTTTCCACATCGTGAAATACATCCACAGGCCCGAAATGCTGAAGAACAGCAGGGCAAAGCCGGTCATCAGCGAGATTGCGGTGCCGACGGGGCCGAATTCCTCGCCCGAATGCAGGTGATGGAACCAGCCGACCAGCGACTTCACCCCACCCGGAGGTGCCTTGGGCCGGCACATCATGGTTTCGGGGCAGACGAAGCCCGCAGGGACGGGCGGCGGTCCGGCCTGTTCGCCCGCTGGCCAGAGAGCGGTGATGTGGCTGGCGACGCCGGTGAAGGCCATCCACAGCATGAACACGCCGAAAAATACCGTGATCCACCGGTGCCACTTGCGCATGATACGAAACCTTTTGATAATGCGAATAGATCGCAGAACTAGACAAAACCGCCTTAGCGGGCTTGACTGGGATCGTGCAAGCAGGATTGCTATTGGACATAGCGGGACTGACCGGCAAGCCGCGAAATGTCGTGATTTGTAACACCGGGACACCTCCCGGCAGCCGGTCGGACGTCTTGGGACGTGCTATGACTGCCGGGGTAGGCATGAAGTTACCTCAAATACAGAGAGTTACTGACAGGCGAGGCATTCCTCGTAGTCGGTCTCGGCTGCGGCCAGCTCCATCACGGGCGCGGCGGCGGTGTTGTCAGCCTCGACCCCACCGGCAAAGCCTGCGCGCTGCACGGACTTTGAACGCAGGTAATAGAGGCTCTTGATGCCGCGTTCCCACGCCTGGAAGTGGAGCATCATCAGATCCCACTTATCAACGTCTGCGGGAATGTAGAGGTTCAGCGACTGGGCCTGATCGATATAGGGTGTGCGATCAGCTGCAAATTCAAGCAGCCAACGCTGGTCGATTTCGAAGCTGGTCTTGTAAACCGCCTTTTCCTCAGGGCTGAGGAAATCAAGGTGTTGGATCGAGCCGCCGTTTTCGAGGATCGTGTTCCACACATTGGTGGAATCCTTGGACTTTTCGGCCAGCAGCTTTTGCAGGTACGGGTTCTTGACCACGAACGAGCCCGACAGCGTCTTGTGCGTATAGATGTTGGCCGGGATCGGTTCGATACAGGCCGATGTGCCGCCGCAGATGATGCTGATCGATGCCGTAGGCGCAATCGCCATCTTGCATGAAAAACGCTGCATCACGCCCATATCGGCCGCATCCGGGCAAGGCCCGCGTTCCTGCGCCAGCATCAGCGAGGCTTCATCCGCCTTGGCCGCGATGTGCTTGAACATCTTGAGGTTCCACGCCTTGGCCATGGCGGATTCAAAGCCGATGCCCTTCATCTGCAGGAACGAATGGAAGCCCATTACGCCCATGCCGACGCTGCGTTCGCGCATCGCCGAATACTTGGCGCGGTCCATCACGCTGGGTGCGCGGTCGATGTAGTCTTGCAGCACGTTATCAAGGAAGCGCAGCACGTCTTCGATGAACAGCTTGTCGCCGTTCCATTCGTCCCACGTTTCAAGATTCAGTGATGACAGGCAGCACACCGCCGTACGGTCATTGCCGAGGTGGTCGCGGCCGGTTGGCAGGGTGATTTCCGAACACAGGTTCGAGGTGGAAACCTTCAGCCCAAGATCGCGGTGATGCTTTGGCATCATGCGGTTCACGGTATCGGCAAAGACGATATAGGGTTCGCCTGTGGCAAGGCGGGTTTCGACCAGCTTCTGGAACAGCGAACGCGCATCCACCGTGGCACGGATCGAACCGTCCTTGGGTGAACGCAAGTGATGCTCGCGGCCATCGCGCACCGCTTCCATGAATTCATCGGTCAGCAAAACGCCGTGGTGCAGGTTCAGCGCCTTGCGGTTGAAATCACCCGAAGGTTTGCGGATTTCGAGGAATTCTTCGATTTCGGGGTGCGACACATCAAGATAGCACGCCGCCGAACCACGGCGCAGCGAACCCTGGCTGATCGCAAGGGTCAGCGAATCCATCACGCGCACGAAGGGGATGATGCCGCTGGTCTTGCCGTTCAGGCCGACCGATTCACCAATGCCGCGCACCTGGCCCCAATATGTGCCGATGCCGCCGCCGCGCGAGGCGAGCCAGACGTTTTCGTTCCACGTGGCAACGATGCCTTCAAGGCTGTCATCAACCGAGTTGAGGTAGCACGAGATCGGCAACCCGCGTCCGGTGCCGCCGTTGGACAGCACCGGCGTTGCGGGCATGAACCACAGCTTTGAAATGTAATCATACAGGCGCTGGGCGTGTTCCTGATCATCGGCATAGGCATCGGCCACGCGCGCGAACAGATCCTGATACTTTTCACCCGGCAGCAGATAGCGGTCGTCCAGCGTATCCTTGCCGAAATCGGTCAGGCGCGCATCACGCGAATGATCGGTGACGATGGTGAACCTGCGCGGATTGACCTTCTTGGAATCGCTGACGGGTTCAGCCGCAGCAATCGCCGCTGCTGCAACGGTTGCCGCCATTCCGGCGACCAGCGCATCGCTGCCAGCGTCCTGGGTATTCATATGCATAACAGGCTTACTTTCGGAACTGTCAGTTTGAACCGTACCGTTGGCAGCAGATTCAGTTCCGCTCGGTACGGTCGCCTCCACCCCAACCATTTCGAGTCCGAGTTGAGAGCTTGAAGAAACGTCCCGAAAATCCATGCAATTTCCCCTCTTAGTGCGTGGGGGAGTATGCACGAATCGGTCGGCGTCGGGACGACCATACGCCGCCCGACTGCTCAATACCTAATCTATACAATACATACGACGGCCACTATCTATGGTGGCTGCGTCCCCCGCACATCACAAATTGTGGTGTTTTTATGAATCTTCATGGCCGTGCCGTCAACAGATTTATCCAGAGCTTAATTGCCCTTTAGAACGGGGGAATATCCGATCCGGATTCATCGTTCCAAGGTAGGAAGTCTTCATCTGCATACAGTTCTTGCTTTACCGACCACCAACGCTCAGAGATCATTTCATCATTCGCGTTAAACGTAGGCAGCCAAACGTTCCGATAACCCGTAACTTCAACGGGCGCATTCTTTCTGTTCACCATTTGTCGATACCCCGAATATGTCGATTGCAGGGCACCCTAATTACGAGTGTACCCTGATGCGCCCGAATGCGCGTGTTCACATCACCGATTTGGTCGCATTGTTCAGCTACAACTGAACGATGCCCCTCTATATCTAGAGGGTGTCCCCCGATCCAACCACCATCCTTAGTGCCTTAACCACATTCTGGCACAAGGGGGTAATGGTGCTGAGGGGGACTCGATTCGTCGCAGGCCCGATTCGCTTTGTCGCCCCTAACTCTATGCTGCAGTGCAGCGACGCGTGGGAGAAGCGGCAACTCAAGTGCCGATTGTCGATCGTTGGAATATATTTGGTGCACGTCAGCAAATTGTGGACAAGAACCGGTCAACAGACACCATATGCTGTGTCCACAGAAATGGAGCGCCAGCATGCTGAATATTCTTTCGATCGTTTTCACCGGGTTGATCGTCGGTGTGCTCGCACGGTTCTTTTATCCCGGCGCTGTCGATATCGGGCTGTTCAAGACGATCTTGCTGGGCGTGGGCGGTGCGTTGATTGCGGGCCTGTTTGCCAGTTCGCGCAGCAGCGGCAACTTTGGCGATGGCGTGAATCGCGCGGGCTGTCTGGCCTCGGTCGTGGGCGCGATGCTGCTGATCCTTATCGGGCGTAGCTTGTAATTCTTGTTTCGCGCAGAGGCGCAGAGAAAGCAGAGGGCACAGAGACGCTGCAAACTGCGGCGAAGCCGCCTTGCGTTCTCAACCTTGCCTCAAATGGCAATAAAACGGCGTGCAGCGCAAAATCTCTCTGATCTCTGCTTCCTCCCCGCCTCTGCGCGAAACATCTAAGCCCGAGGCGCGACTCTGCGATAGCTGAGCGCTTCGGCGATGTGGATGCGGCCCACGGTGTCTGCGCCGCCCAGATCGGCGATGGTGCGCGCCACGCGCAGCATGCGGGTGTAGCCGCGCGCTGACAGCCGCATCGCTTCGGCGGCTTGGGCCAGCAGACGGCGGCCTGCCTCATCCGGAGTGGCGTAAGTATCAAGCAGTTCGGCATCAAGTTCGGCATTGGTGCGACGGCCTGTACCCTCCAGCCGCGCAGTCTGGATGGCGCGGGCGCGGGCCACGCGGGCAGCCACCTGATCCGATCCCTCGGCAGGCGGGGGCAGCGCGAGATCGGCGGCAGAAACCGGATCAACCTCGACGTGCAGATCGATCCTGTCCAGCAGCGGGCCTGATACCTTGGATTGATAATCGGCGGCACAGCGCGGGGCGCGGCTGCACCCCAGCGCGGGATCGCCCAGATGCCCGCAGCGGCATGGGTTCATCGCGGCGATGAGTTGAACGCGCGCAGGGAAGGTGACATGGGCATTGGCGCGCGCCACGGTCACCTCGCCGGTTTCGAGCGGTTGGCGGAGCGAATCGAGCACAGCGCGCTGGAATTCGGGCAATTCATCAAGGAACAGCACGCCCAGATGCGCAAGGCTGACTTCGCCGGGGCGCACTTTCAACCCGCCGCCGGTTAACGCCGCCATAGAAGCCGAATGATGAGGGCTGCGGAATGGCCTTGCGCGGCTGATCCGGCCATCCTCAAGCGTTCCTGCCACCGATGCCACCATTGATACTTCCAGCGCCTCGGCAGGCGTCAGTTCGGGCAGGATGCCGGGCAGGCACGATGCCATCAGCGATTTGCCCGCTCCCGGCGGCCCGCTCATCAACAGGTTGTGCGCGCCCGCCGCGGCGATTTCGAGCGCGCGCTTGGCGGTTTCCTGTCCCTTCACCTGTTTCAGATCGGCGCGGCGGCGCGGCGGTTCGGCCTCACCCTGTTTCGGTGCGGGCAGGCGGTGCGTACCCTTCAGATGATTGAGCAGTCCGACCAGATCGGGCGCGGCGATCACATCGATCCCGCTGGCCCAGCGCGCTTCCGGCCCTTGCGCAGCGGGGCAGATCAGGCCCTTGTCCTGCCCGCTGGCATGAAGCGCGGCCAAAAGCACACCGGGCGATGGCAAAACGCGACCATCCAGCGCCAGTTCGCCTACCGCCACATAATCGGCAATCTGTTCCAGATCGACCACGCCCATCGCGGCCAGCAGCGCCAGCGCCACGGGCAGATCATAGTGCGAGCCTTCCTTGGGCAAGTCAGCGGGCGACAAGTTCACGGTGATGCGTTTGGGCGGCAGCGCAAGGCCAAGCGCCGATAGCGCCGATGATACCCGTTCCCGGCTTTCACCCACGGCCTTGTCCGGCAGGCCCACCAGCTTGAACGCGGGCATCCCCGGTGCAACCTGGCACTGCACTTCGACGCTGCGCGCCTCAAGCCCGAGATAGGCGACCGTCGAAACCAGTGCGACCATGAACTCTCCAATCCGCTACGGGTAATCGCTTAGGGGAGTAGCAGAGGGAAGCGATTGCGGCGCATTGCCGCCAAATCGGTGGCATCTGCT
>JADYXV010000297.1 GCA_020853995.1 Novosphingobium sp. | reverse complement strand
TGCGAATACCGGCACACCCCCGCCACTCAGCAGACGCAGCGATGGCTCCTACAGCTATCCCGAATTGCGAATCCGGCTTGATGATGATCCCCGCACGGAATCGATTGGCCGTGCATTCGGCCGACTGGCGCAGCGCGGCAATTATACCTGCACAATCACCCGGCCTGCGCTGTTTGCAGATTACCTGACCGAACAGATCGAACTGATTGGCACATCCTATAACGTGCGAATCGAAGTTGGCCGATCACGGCAAGAAATCCCGTTCCCCTATGTGCTTGATGGGACCTATGGCGCTCAAATCGCTTTGGTGAGCCCGCAGGAACTCGCAAAGCACTTCCCCGCAACCGATCTCGCCCACATCGGCGATGAAATTGCCGACGGCGAATTCAACGTTGGCGATGGCCCATTCCCGCTATCCTTGTTCGATGGCCTGCGCACCGATTTCAGCCTCGCCAGACTTGCGCATTACACCGGCACCCGCACCGAAGATTTCCAGCGGTATATCCTGTTCACCAACTATCACCGCTATGTCGATGAATTCGTCGATTGGGCCGCCCAGCAGATTGATGGTGAACGGTATGTCGCGCTTACCGGTGCTGGCGGGCTTAGCCTTGACGCACCCGTTGAAAACGCACGCGCACGCCTGTCTGACACGGCTTGGCGGCGGCACCAGATGCCCGCATATCACCTTGTCGCACCGGATAAATCGGGCATCACGCTGGTCAATATTGGCGTTGGCCCGTCCAATGCCAAGACCATCTGCGACCACCTTGCAGTGCTGCGTCCCGAAGCGTGGTTGATGATCGGCCATTGTGGCGGCCTGCGCCCCACCCAGAAAATCGGCGATTACGTGCTAGCCCATGCTTATTTGCGCGATGATCATGTGCTCGATCCGGTGCTCCCGCCAGAAATTCCCATTCCGGCCATCGCCGAAGTGCAAGTCGCATTGCAGACAGCGGCTGAAATGGTCAGCGGCGCTGGCGGGATCGACCTTAAAAAGCGCATGCGGACCGGCACCATCGTCACCACCGATGACCGCAACTGGGAGCTACGATACACGCATTCGGCGCGTCGCCTGTCGCTATCGCGCGCTGTCGGCATCGATATGGAGAGCGCCACGATTGCTGCCCAGGGCTATCGGTTCCGCGTGCCCTATGGCACTTTGCTATGCGTTTCGGACAAGCCATTGCATGGTGAGATCAAGCTTCCGGGCCAAGCCAACCGCTTTTACGAAGAGGCCATCGCCGCCCACCTCGCCATCGGCACCACCGCTTGCGAGTTGCTCCGCCAGGAAGGCCCGCGCCTCCACAGCCGCAAGTTGCGCGCCTTCAATGAGCCGCCCTTCAGGTAGCCCGACAGAAGGCCAAGCAACAAAAAAGCAATCCGTCGCGGCTAGCCCCGCTCGGGATTGCTCAGTTTGCGTCCCGCCCGCTTGCGCGGGCTTGGCTTGAAAGTTTATTTGAACACTTCGGTGCCCAGCGTGTCCATCGCACTGCGGAACATGTCGACCGCGTTCGAAAACACCTCAAGGTCAATGCCTTTGCCGGTCACCACGTCCCACGTCATCATCACCGACTGGTCCTTGTCAAGCGAGACAGAGGCGAACCGTGTGTTGCGGTTGAACCGGACGGCGTCATCGGCGGTAAACTTTTTCTCGGGCGTGAAATTTGCAACGAACTGCAACGACTGGCAGCCATCGTGCGTCTTTTCGTTGCATTCATAAAACAGAAGCGCGGCTTGCCAGCCGCCAATATCGGTGTTGATCAGCGGATCGCCATTGGCATCCTTTGCCAATTCAGCCTTGTAGCCAAGGTTTTGCAAGGCAACCGCGACACCATCCGGCTTTACGGCAGAAACTGTAACCGCCCCAGACGTGGTGGCCCCGGCAACCGTGGGGGCCAATGCTGTGGCGGCCAGCGCAGCCAAGAGCCAGCGAACTTTCATGTCATCCAGATCCCATCACAAGGCTCTTGTCGGCCTTTGCGTTTGTTGACTGGAAGCTGACATGAACTTGCCCCCGCCGCAAGGGGGGGCATCCACCTTTTATTGAGACAGAAACGTCCCGATTTCGCGCCCCAGGGCTGGCGTGGTCACGCAGCTCATGTGGGTACCGGGAATTAACGCCAGCTGTGCATCGGGCAAAGTGTCGGCCAGTTTTTCCGCCGAGCCATTGTCGTTATCCTGATCGCCGCACAGTACCAGCGTCGGCATGGTAATAGCGCTGAGGCTTGCGGGATCACTGTCAGCCATCGTGCCCAGCAAAAGGCGCGCGGCATCCCGGTTCACGCCCATGGTTTTGAGGAACTGTTGCGAGAAATAAGCTGGATCATCGCGTGCAATCGTGCCGAAGCGGTCAATCACGTCGAGGAAGAAGTCCTGCCGCCGCGTCCATCCGGCAAGCCCTTCCAGCCCCATGCCGCTTAACACCAGACGCCGGGGCTTCATCCCGCCCAGCACAGCGCGCGCCGCGGTGCGTGAGCCGAGCGAAAATCCGACGAGGTCAAAGTCGGTCAGCCCCAGATGTGCCACCAATGCTTCGGCATCTCGCACCAGAACGTCTTGTGGATAGGCGCGCGGATCAAGTGGGGCCTCGCTTTGCCCGTGAACCCGCAAATCGGGCATCAGGCATTCAAAGCCCAAGGCCGCCAATTGGGTGGCAGTGCCGAACTTGATCCAATTGACCTCAGCTGATGAAAACAACCCGTGCAGAAGCACCACCGGCCTCCCCGTCCCCATGCGATGCAACGCAAGCCGTGCATCGCCAAAGCCCGGAAAGAACTCGGTGGTAACATCTGTCATGGCCGGCTCAGCCCTTCTTCAGGTGACGGCGGCCAAGCAATTCGGCGATTTGAACCGCGTTCAACGCCGCACCCTTGCGCAAGTTGTCCGAAACGCACCACAGCGACAAGCCGCTGTCCACAGTCGGGTCTTCGCGCACGCGGCTGACATACGTCGCATCATCGCCAACGCATTCAACCGGAGTGATATAACCACCGTTTTCGCGCTTATCGATCAGCATCACGCCCGGCGCTTCACGCAGGATGTTCTGCGCTTCTTCAGCACTGATCTCGTTTTCGAATTCAATGTTGAGCGCTTCGGAATGGCCAACAAACACCGGAACACGCACGCATGTGGCGCTGATCTTGATCTTGGGATCAAGGATCTTCTTGGTCTCGGCAACCATCTTCCATTCTTCTTTGGTCGATCCATCGTCCAGGAAAACGTCGATGTGCGGAATCACGTTGAACGCGATCTGCTTGGTGAACTTCTTCGGATCGTTCATCTCGCCCTGCGGCATGTAGATGGCGCGCGTCTGTTCAAACAGCTCGTCCATGCCTTCTTTGCCCGCGCCTGAAACCGATTGGTACGTAGCGACACCAACGCGCTTGATCTTGGCAGCGTCATGCAAAGGCTTCAGCGCCACGACCATCTGCGCGGTCGAGCAGTTGGGGTTAGCGATGATGTTCTTCTTGGTATAGCCGTCAATGGCTTCAGGGTTCACCTCTGGCACGATCAGCGGCACATCTGGGTCCATGCGGTAAAGCGACGAATTGTCGATCACCACACAGCCCGCAGCAGCAGCGCGCGGGGCGTGGATTTCGGTCGGGCCCGAACCTGCGGCAAACAGCGCGATGTCCCATCCGGTGAAATCGAAGTTCTCGATGTTCTTGACCTTGAGCCGACGGCCGGTCTCGCCAAAATCAATCTCGGTACCCTGCGAACGCGGCGATGCCACAGCCGCGATTTCGTCGAGTGGAAACTCGCGTTCGGCAAGAATGTTGAGCATTTCGCGGCCCACGTTCCCCGTCGCGCCAACAACTACAACCCGGTAACCCATGTCCATTCCCTTCAAGCGGCCCGCCGATCAAGCAGTCGAGCCGTTCCCTAGCGGCTGGTGCCGACCAGCCAAGTTAAAAACACTTTTGTGCGGCGCACTTCAGCTTGGGCGACTTCCCATCGTCACTTTCACTACCTGCCGTCTTCCTGAACTTGTTTCAGGACCCATTTATCCACTCGCACGGCGGTTCGTGGCGAGAGATGGATGCTGAAACGAGTTCAGCATGACGACGGAGGAACGTGTAGTTAGTCGCAAGCGTGCTCCCTACTTCCCGCTCCCCGCACCATTACGGTCAAGGAACCGGAAAATCGTCTCGTACAAATGCTGGCTTACCTTTGGCCCGCTGATACGGTGGGTATAGCCGGGATAGAGCATCATCTCGAACGGAACTGCCTCCCCCTGCATCTTGGCGATAATTGCGCTAGCGTTTTCAAACACCACGTTATCATCGGCCATGCCATGAATGATCAGCAAGGGATCACTGATCTTTTTGGTATCAGCCAGAGCGTTCGACTTTTCATAGACTTCAGGCAGCTTGCGCGGATCGCCCAGATAGCGTTCGGTATATGTCGTGTCATACATCTGCCACTTGGTCACCGGCGCCACCGCAATACCTGCGGCATAAGCGCCGGGATTGGCCTGAAGCATCTTGATCGACATATAGCCGCCATATGACCAACCGAACGTGCTTATCTTTTCGGCATCCACAAACGGCTGCTTCTTCAGCCAGTTCGCGCCTGCCAACTGGTCCTCAACCTCAACCGAACCCATCGCGTGATGGAGCGCAGAAGCAAACTTCACGCCCCGGTTTTCAGACCCGCGATTGTCGATGGCGAAGTAGATGTAGCCTTTGTCGACAATGGCCTGCGCCAGTGCGCCCTGAAAGCCCCTCGTGACTACTTGGGCGGTTGGCCCGCCATAGTGATAGGTAAACACCGGATAGGTCTTGCCGGGCTCCAGCGGCGGCGTGATCATCATGTAATGCAACGACGTGCCGCCTGCTGCCAGGATCGTGCCGAACTGCGCCGGACGGTGGCTGCCAAGATAGGGCGCATATGGATGCGCGCCCGCGATCTTGTTCTCTTCGATCCAGGCAAGGCGCTTGCCATTGGTATCGGCGATGAACGATTGAGCAGGCTGGGTATCCGATGAACGCGAGATCATCAGCGTCTGCCCGCTGCGGTCCATCGATGCACCGTTGACCCAGCCAAGTTCGGTCAGGCGTTTCAGCTTCGCCGGGGCTTTCAGGTCCATCGCATAGACCTGTTGCGCCAGCACATCGTCCTTGGTGCCGGTGAAATAGACTTTGCCGCCCGCCTCATCCACGCCAACCATACCGGTTACGGTCCAGTCGCCCTTGGTCAATTGCGACCACTTGCCGCCCTTGCGGTGATACAAGTGGCCAAAGCCATCGCGCTGTGACCACCAGATCAGGCTGCCGTCCTTGAGAAAGCGGTAGCTGTCGGACAGGTCGATCCAATGCTTGTCAGCCGCCTTTTCGCTGAACAGCACGCTCGACTTGCCGGTTGCCGGATCGACTTCCAGCATATCAAGCACGGTCTGTTCACGGTTCATGCGCTGCACATACAGCCTCTTGCCACCCGGCGCCCAATCGACGCGCGCCAGATAGATGTCCCTCTCTGCGCCCAGATCCACCTGCACTTTGCCCGAGCCATCAGGCGCCATAACCCACAAAGATACCTCGGCGTTGGGCGTGCCTGCGGCAGGATAGCGTTGATCGTAAGTCTTGGTGCCCTCCGCACCAATGGCAGCGCGGGTAACAACGCCAACCATGCTTTCGTCAAAGCGCTCAACCGCGATGCGGCTTTCATCGGGGGACCACCAGAAGCCGTTGAAGCGCGCCATTTCCTCTTGCGCGACAAACTCTGCCTCGCCCCAATGGACGTTTGCATTGGCTTCTTCGGGCGTGATCGCCACAGGAGCACCGCCGGCGACTTTGCCCGTCCACAAGCGGCGGTCGCGCACAAAAGCGATATGCTCGCCCTTTGGCCCCAGCTTGGGGTTCAATTCGCCGCCCTTGGTGCCCTCGATCTTGCGCACAGCCCCATCAAGACCCGCCAGGAGCAGATCGCCGTCCACCGGCACCAGTACCGATTTGCCATCGGCGGCCCACTCGTAAGACACGATGCCCTTCAGATCGCCAATCCGCTGGCGTTCCCGCTGCATCTTCTCGGCTTCGGACAGTGCGCGGCCGGATGACAGCTTGAGCGAATCTACCAGCATCGTCCATTGAGACGTCTGGCGATCAAAGCCCCACAAGTCATAGCGTTCGCGGTCATCGGCGCGATTGCGCAGCAGCGTCAAGTAACGGCCATCGGGCGAAAGCTTGACTGCACGCGGGGCCGGCCCGTTCAGGCCGGGGCTGGCAAACACGCGTTCAAAGGTCAGATCCTGGGCGGAGGCGGAGGCGGGGGCGGACGTGGTCATGGTTTGACCTTGTTGTGCATGGGCAAGTGGCGCGAATGCAATGGCAGACAGCGCGCAAGCGGCAAGCAGGCGGAAATGACGCATAGAGTTCGGTATCCTCTGACCCCGCTTGAACGCAGGGCAAGTTTGTGATGCGCCTTGGTGGCCCGAATTGGTTGCGT
>JADYXV010000296.1 GCA_020853995.1 Novosphingobium sp. | reverse complement strand
GGCCTTCGTCAGCGATTTTTTCAAGGAGGATTTGGGCTTCATCTTCGTTCCTTCGTCACTACGACGAAGCCCAAATCCTCCTTAAATCACAACCTCAATTCTGTGCCATTGGTGCTGACGGCGGACAGTATTGCACGACGTTTCCATCGCACCAAAAACCAATAACAGGAGGGACAGGATGAAAAGACGTTTTTCAAATCTCATGGCAGGGCTCGCAGCTGCGACCAGCCTTGTTTCCATGCCACTATCGGCCGCTGGGCCAACCAGCGCTGAAATTCAAAATGATGCCGCCACACCGGGCGATGTGCTCAGCTATGGCATGGGGCCTTGGCAACAACGCTTCAGCACGCTCGACAAGCTCAACAGCCAGAATGTGGCCAAACTAGTGCCTGCCTTTGCCTCGTCGCTTGGCGGTGAAAAGCAGCGCGGGCAGGAATCGCAGCCTATTGTTTATGATGGCACGATCTATGTGACCGGTTCGTATTCCCGCCTGTTCGCATTTGATGCACGAACCGGTGAGAAGAAATGGGAATACAACGCGCGCCTTCCAGATGGCATCATGCCTTGCTGCGATGTTGTGAACCGTGGCGCTGCAATCCATGGCGATAAGGTCATTTTCGCCACGCTCGATGCGCGTCTGATCGCGCTCGACCGCCACACCGGCAAAGTCTTGTGGAACAAGAAGTCCGCCGATTATCAGGCCGGCTATTCGGCCACCGCCGCCCCGCTGATCGTCAAAGACATGATTATCACCGGCAATGCAGGTGGTGAATTCGGTGTGGTTGGCGCGGTACAAGCGCGCAATGTCGATACCGGCGAACTGATTTGGGAACGCCCGGTAATCGAAGGCCATACCGGCACGCTGAACGGCCAGCCCAATGGCATGACCGGCAAGCTCAACGCATCATGGACGGGCGATACCTATAAGACTGGCGGCGGCGCAACCTGGCTTGGCGGCACCTATGATCCGGGCACCAATCTGGTCTATTTCGGCACGGGCAACCCCGGCCCATGGAACAGCCACTTGCGTCCCGGTGACAACCTTTACACCGCATCGACCCTCGCGATTGATGCCGATACGGGCGTGATCAAATGGCATTACCAGACAACCCCGCACGATGGGTGGGACTTTGACGGCGTCAATGAATTCATCCCGTTTGATACCACGATCAACGGCAAGGCCATGAAGCTTGGCGCGAAAGCGGATCGCAACGGCTATTTCTATGTGCTGGACCGCACCAACGGCAAACTGATCGGTGCGCACAAATTTGTAATGCAAACGACTTGGGCCAACGGCATCAATCTTAAAACCGGACGCCCCAACTTCATCCCCGAAGGCCGCCCCGGTGCGCCCAATGCAGCCGAAAAGGGCAAGTCGGTGTTTGCCAGCCCGTCCTTCCTCGGCGGCAAAAACTGGATGCCGATGGCGTTCTCACAAGACACTGGCATGTTCTATATCCCTAGCAACGATTGGGGCATGGACATCTGGAATGAACCCATCGCCTATAAAAAAGGCGCGGCCTACCTTGGCGCCGGTTTTACGATCAAGCCAATCGCTGATGATCACATCGGTGCCCTACGCGCGATGGATCCCGCCACCGGCAAGATCATGTGGGAATACAAGAACAAGGCCCCACTGTGGGGCGGCGTTCTGGCAACACGCGGCAATCTGGTGTTCACCGGAACGCCTGAGGGCTACCTGAAGGCATTCGATGCCAAAACTGGGGCGGAGTTGTGGAAGTTCCAGACCGGTTCGGGCGTTGTCGGATCGCCGGTAACATGGGAGCAAGACGGCGAACAATATGTCGCGGTCATGTCTGGCTGGGGCGGCGCAGTTCCCTTGTGGGGCGGCGAAGTGGCCAAGACCTTCAAGGAAATCAGCCAGGGCGGTATGCTTTGGGTATTCAAACTGCCGAAATAATTGAATAAACTGGGGGCGCTGGATTGACAAATCTGGCGCTCCTGCTTTCATGCGGGTAGACTCGTGAACACGATCAATCTGGCCAGAGCGCCGCACATCGCAGGACCGCACCCGGTCTGTGGGAACAGCTTCATGGCTCAGATAGCAAGTTCGGCTCAAGCAAGTCCTGAGCGCGTGTTGATCGTTGATGATCATTCCTTGGTGCGCGATGGCCTGCGCTCCATCTTCATCGATGCATTCCCCGCCTGCACGATATTAGAAGCCGACTGCTTGGAAGCGGCGCTGCGCACTCTGACCGATCAGGGCAATGTCGATCTGGTTCTGCTAGACCTGAACATTCCAGACGTTTCTCACCTATCTGGCCTAGAAGCGCTGCGCGACGGTTTCCCGGCAACGCCGGTGGTCATGGTTTCGGGCGTAACAGACCGCAAAACGGTGCGTGATGCACTGGCGGCAGGGGCCGCTGGCTTTGTACCAAAATCGCTGAAACGCGCCGCCATCGTCGATGCGCTGATGCAAGTGCTCTCGGGCGAAATCTTCATGCCCGAGCTCGAAGGCGATGATTCCGCCGCCGCCGAAGAAGACCTCATCCGCACCCGCATCGCCAGCCTGACCCCGCAGCAGCGCGTGGTGCTTGGCCATCTTGTGGCCGGCCTGCTGAACAAACAGATCGCTTATGAACTCGACGTTTCCATGACAACGATCAAAGCCCACGTTTCGGCCATCCTGCAAAAGATGAACGTCTTTTCACGCACCCAAGCCGTGATCATGGCCAACAAAATCGGCTTCAAACCTTAACGCTAGATGCCGTTAAATTGCGCGGGCACGGATGGCAGCTTTCGGCGCAACCGTTTAGTACCTGTTATGGCCGGGAGTGGGTGGATTCTGTTGAAAAACGCGCCCTTGCAATGGCGCTAAAGTATTGATTCTATGTCTCTGTAGGCAATCGGAGATGTTGGGATGATGGGTGAGAGAACGGTGGCGCAGGAGGCGCTGTTCTACAGCTTCAACCTGGATCGGCATGTTCCGGCTGATCACCTGCTACGCTCGATCGACCGGTTCGTCGACCTGTCGGGCATCCCCGAACATCTGCGCCCCTTCTACAGTTCGACTGGCCGGCCCTCAGTTGATCCCGAGTTGATGATCCGGATGCTGATCATCGGCTACTGCATGGGCATCCGGTCCGAGCGGCGGCTGTGCGAGGAGGTGCACGTAAACCTCGCCTATCGCTGGTTTTGCCGCCTCGGGCTGGAAGGCGATGTGCCCGACCACTCGACTTTCTCCAAGAACCGGCACGGGCGCTTCCGTGACAGTGATCTGCTTCGGCAGTTGTTCGAGACGACTGTGGCGCGCTGCATTGCCGAGGGGTTAGTTGGCGGTGAAGGTTTTGCGGTCGATGGCAGCCTCGTCCGCGCCGATGTGAACCGCCAACATGCTGTTGGCAGCGCGGACGCTCTGCCTGATGCGACCACTAGCCATGCCGTTCGTGAGTATCTGGCCGTCCTTGATGATGCCGCCTTCGGCGGCGCAACCCCGGTGCCCCCCAAGCAGTTGGCGGTGGCCGATCCGGCCGCGCGCTGGACAGCGGCAAGCCGCGAGCGGGCCTTCTTTGCCTATGCTACGAACTATCTGATTGATCTCCAGCACGCAGTGATCGTCGATGTTGAGGCAACCACCGCAATCCGCCAGGCCGAGGTGACCGCTCAACGCCGCATGATCGACAGAACTCAGGAGCGCTTCGGTCTGTGGCCCGAGCGGCTTGTGGGCGATACCGGATATGGCGATGCGAAGAACCTGTCTTGGCTGGTCGAGGAGCGCGGCATTGAGCCGCACATCCCGGTGTTCGACAAGTCCGCCCGCCGCGATGACACCTTCGAGCGTTCCGACTTCACCTTCGACCATGAGGATGACAGCTACGTCTGCCCTGCAGGCAAGCGGCTCCGCCAGAGGCAGAAAATCTATCGCGAGGAGCGGCCCTTCGTCGATGAGTACGGCATGCTGCGCTACCGCGCCAGCAAGCTGGACTGTGAAGCCTGCGCTCTCAAGCAACGCTGTTGTCCCATCCAGCCAGCGCGCAAGATCGTTCGTTCAGTCCACGAGGGCGCCCGTGATCTGGCGCGCGATATCGCCACGACCGACGCTTATCTCGTCTCCCGTCGGCAGAGAAAGAAGGTCGAAATGCTGTTCGCGCACCTCAAGCGCATCCTCAGGTTGGATCGCCTGCGCCTGCGAGGTCCAAACGGAGCAAGAG
>JADYXV010000295.1 GCA_020853995.1 Novosphingobium sp. | reverse complement strand
GCCAGCCGCAGCCATGCAGCGATCAGGGCGACGAGTCCGGCAAGGGCAAGCATTCCAAAGACAGCACGCCAACCGAAGATGTCGGCAATGGTTCCGCCGATGACCGGTGCGATTGCCGGGGAAATCAGCACGATAGTCATGAGCGTCGCCTGCACTCCGGCGGCGCGATGCTGGCCGAACACGTCACCCACCATGACCCGCGCGGTCACCACCCCGCATGCGCCGCCTGCCGCCTGCACCAGACGCGCAAGCAACAGCCATTCCGTTTCGGGCGCAAAGGCCGCAGCCGCGGCGCCCATAATGTAAAGCACCAACCCAGCCAGCATTACCGGCCGTCGGCCAAGCCGATCGGTCAGGGGTCCTGCCACCAGCTGCCCGCCGGCAAGACCGGCAAGATAGACGCTGACAACCTGCTGCGCGCGGGCTTCACCAATGGCAAAATCGGCCGCAATCAAAGGCAACGCGGGCACCAGCATATGGATCGCCATCGATCCCATCGCGGCAATGGCTGCCAGTGTCAGGATCGTGATGCGATAGCCCGGCGGCGTTTGTGCGCCGTTCATCGGGCGGAACGCGCAGCCACATGCCGCGCCATCAGCGTCAGCGTGGCGCACGCCACGGCAATGCCGACCAGCAGCAGCGTCGGCGGGGTGAACGATCCGGTCGTCTGGCGCAAATATCCCATGAGCGGCGGCACGCTGGCTCCGGCAAGGCTACCCGTCATGTTGATCACCACAAGGCCCATAGCCATGCTGCCGGGTTTCAGCAGTCGCGTGGGAATGGCCCAGAACGCGGCAACCGTGCAGCCGGTACAGGCCCCGCCAATGACCAGCGCGATAAGCCCCGGCAGGCCTGTACCAAACAGGTTTGCCGCCAGCAGGCCCGCTCCGCCAAGCAGGGCGGGAACTGCAACATGCAGGTAGCGCTCCCCCGTCCGGTCTGAATGTCGTGCATTCAGGACAAGCCCGATGCCGCTGGCCGCCCAGGGCAGCGCCACGATCAGCCCGGTCTGGGCCGAGGTCAGCCCTGACAGACTTTTCACCACTTGCGGCAACCAGAACATGATCCCGTAATTCGACGCAAGGATGCAGAACCATATTGCCGCGCAAAGCCAGCCAAGCGGTTCATGCAGAACGGCCCAGCGCTCGCGCGGGTCATCACTGGCAGCCGGTTTTGTTGCGCCTTTTACATGACGCCCGATCCAGTCACGCTCTTCTATCGTCAGCCAGCGCGCATTGGCGGGTCTGTCGGGAAACCACATCCACGCAAACACGGCCAAAGCCAGCGCGGGCAGGGCTTCCACCAGAAACATGAAGCGCCAGCTGTCCATGCCGAAGGGCTGGTCCAGATCGATCAGCATGCCAGAAACCGGCGCGCCAATCACCTGCGCGACCGAAATCGAAACGATGGGAATTGCAAGGATCGATGCGCGATAGCGTTCCGGCGCCCACTGGCTGAGATAGAGCATCAGGCCCGATGAAAGGCCCCCTTCGGAAAAGCCGATGGCCACGCGCAAGGCATAGAGTTGCCATTCATTGCCGACTGCCGCCATCAGGCAGGAACAAATTCCCCAGGCCGCCGTAATTGTCGCCAACCAGCGGCGCATGCCCACCGCTTCATAAAACAGCACGCTGGGATACTTGGCGATCATGTAGCCCACGAACAACACGCCCGCGCCAAATCCGTACTGGGTGGCCGAGAGGCCCAGCGTACGGTTCATTTCGAGCGCCGCAAATCCCACGTTGGTGCGGTCGATTGCGCCAACCAGAATGTACAGCGCTGCCGGAATGACCAGCCTGCCGATGACCTTGCCACCGACACTGCGCTCCAATGCTTCATCCCGTGTCACATCTTGGGCGTTCACGGTCTTTCCCCTTGGTTCGTATCGCGATGATAGCGCTTGCATGGCGTAGCACGGCCTCTTATGCAACAGATCATGACTGATCTTTCCCAAGATTTCGATCCTGAAATTCCTGAGGATTTCGATAGCCCGCATATCGAATATGCACGCCTGCGCCGCGAATGTCCGGTTGCCCATACCAACGGGCTGGGCGGTTTCTGGGCCTTGACCCGTTATGATGATGTGAAACGCGCTGCATCGGATTCATCAACCTTCATCACTTCGGTGCAGAACGTGGTGCCCAAGGTTGCCTATACCGGGCGGCGGCCGCCACTCCATCTCGACCCGCCCGAACACACGCCCTATCGCAAGGCGCTTAACCCGTTGCTTTCGCAAGATCGCGCCGAACTGTTTGCTGAACGGGCGCGCGAATTGACGCGCCGCCTGCTCGATCCGATGGTGGCCAAAGGCGGCGGTGACATTTGTGTCGAACTGTCGAGCTATTTGCCTGTCCATGTCTTTGGCGAATGGATGCGTATGCCCGAGGAATGGCTGGAGACGCTCCACGATGCCGGGCGCGCGTTCATTCTGGCGGTCCATTCCAATGTTCCTGAAGTGATGAAGGAAACCTCGCTCAGGCTTTATGATATGGCGCGCGCGCTCATCGCGCTACGCCATGACGAACCGCAGGATCCTGCGCTTGATCCCACCAGCGCGCTGATCGCCGCGCGGCACGATGGGCAACCCCTGCCGGACGAACTGCTGGTGGGCACGGTGCGGCAAGTGCTTGTCGTAGGCATGGTGGCGCCGATGGTGATGATCGGCAACATTTGCGTGCATCTTTCGCGTGACAAAGCGCTGCAACAGCAATTGCGCAACGATCCCGCCCTTATTCCTGCGGCCCTCGAGGACTTTCTGCGGCTTTACACCCCCTATCGCGGGTTTGCACGAACGGCGGTTTGCCCGGTCGAAATGGGCGGGCGAAAGATTGCGCCGGGCGAGGCAATTGCCCTGATCTATGCCTCGGCCAACCGCGACGAGGACGTTTTTCCGGAACCTGACAAGTTCATCATTGACCGTCCCAACATCGATCAGCACCTCGCGTTCGGGCGCGGCCCGCACAACTGCCCCGGCATCCACCTGAGCCGTATGCAATTGCGCGTGGCGCTGGAGGAAATTCTTTCTGCCACTGCCATGTTCGAACTGGATGGCCCGCTGACTGTCAGCCGCTGGCCGGAAGTGGGCGCTTTGTCTGTGCCGCTGCGTTTTTCAGACGGCGGGCGTTGACCGCGCCACCGGGATTGCGTCTGATGGCAGTATGGCGCTAGCCTGCCTGCATGACCAGAACGTTCGATACATTTGATGATATGGCGGGCAAGGCCGCAACGCTGGACGACGTTGCGGCGCGCGCAGGCGTATCGACCGCAACGGTCAGCCGGTATATCAACAACCCGCCTGTCGTAGCCAAAGCAACGGCCGAACGCATTCAGGAAGCCATTGCGGCCACAGGATACATCCCCAATCTGCTTGCAGGGGGCCTTGCGTCCAGCAAATCCAAGATGGTGGCGGTGCTGATCCCCTATCTGACGGATTCGATCTTTAACGACACGATCCAAGCTATGGTCGAGGAGTTGTCGGCCGCCGGAACCACCGTCATGCTGGGCCTGACCGGCGTGTCAGAGGCGCGGACCGAAGATCTTATCCGCGCAGCCATCAGCCGCCGCGTCGATGCCATCATCTTTACCGGCCCGGTTACCGCACATGTCGAACAGATGGTGCGGCGAAGCCCCGCATTGTTCATCCAGGTGTGGGATCTGCCCGAAAATCCGATCGGCATCGCCGTAGGATTTTCGCACCAGGCCGCCGGACGTGATATTGCCCGCTTCTTGATGTCGCGCGGCTATCGCCGTCCCCATGTTGTAACCGCACAAGGCACCCGGGCCAACATGCGGCGCGATGGCCTGATCGCAGAGTGGCTTTCATCGGGCAATTCCGACCCGACAGAATCAAGCGTTGAAGTGCCATCACGCTTTGGCCACGCCCGCCGCATCTTTGCCGAGATCAGGCGCCTTGACGAAATGCCCGACGTCGTGGTGTGCGGCTCGGACCATCTGGCGCAAGGCGTTATCGTGGAAGCCCTTGCCGCTGGCTTGCGCGTACCTGAAGACATCGCAGTGATCGGTTTTGGCAACAGTTCCATCGCGGGCGAAATGCGTCCCACGATCACATCAGTCGATGTTGATGGCGCCCGCATAGCGCGTGAGGCGATTGCAGCCATACGCAAGCGCGACGGAGCCACGCTACCAGACGAACGCCTGATCGACGTCGGCTTCCGCCTTGTGGCCCGGCAAAGCGCCTGAGGACGAACGCTCCAATCAGTAGGCGGGCTTGCGCTTGGCCAGAAATGCGGAAACACCCTCGCGGCCTTCGGGACCGTCGGCAGCATGGGCAATGCTCCGGCTTTCGACCTTCAGATGCGCTGCAAGATCTTGTGTTTGCGCCAGCGCCAGAAGGCCGCGAACGGCACCGAAAGCCTGGGTAGGGCCATCAGCCAGTTGATGCGCGATGGCCTGGCCCTCGGACGCCAGCACATCGGCCGCAACGTTGCGTGTCACAAGGCCTAGTGTCGCAGCTTCGGCTGCGCCGACGCGGCGATTGGTCAGAAACATCTCTTGCGCCACGCGCAAACCGACAAGGCGGGGCAAAAGCCAGCTCATCCCGCCGTCCGGTGTCAGGCCGATTGCAGTGTAAGCCGCCGTGAAATGGGCCGCCTCACTGGCCAGAACAATGTCGCCAAGCGCAGCAAGGCTTAACCCCGCACCTGCTGCGGGACCATTGACCAATGTGACCAGAGGCTTTGGCATGGTGGCAAGAACCATTACGGCTTCGTGCAGCTTGTCGGCCAGCGCACCGATAAACGCACCGGCCTGTTCGCCGGCATCTGCAAACGCGGCAATGTCTCCGCCTGCACAAAACAGGCGACCAGCGCCCGTCAACACGACGCAACGGACATTTGCATCAGCGCAAACACCCTCTGCCGCTGCCAGAAGATCTTGTGCCAGCGCCATGTCAATGCTGTTGCCCTGTGTCGGGCGGTTAAGCGTGAGCGTCGCAACACGATCAGTGATGTCGACGGTAACATTGGTCATTTGCATTTCTCCACGGCCTGACGTGCTTGTTGCAGCCTGCATATGCAACTCTTGCCCTTTAACAGCCCTTATCGGGGAGCCATGCGGATTGCACCGTCAAGACGGATGACTTCGGCATTCACCATCGGATTGGTGACAATGGCTTCCACCATCCGGGCATATTCCGAGGGCTTGCCAAGGCGGCTTGGGAAAGGAACCTGTTTGCCAAGCGAATCCTGCGCTTCCTGGGGCAGGGAGCCCAGCAATGGAGTCCAGAAAATACCGGGCGCGATGGTGTTGACGCGAATGCCGAAGCGGGCAAATTCGCGCGCGATGGGCAATGCCATACCGACAACGCCACCTTTGGATGCGGCATAGGCAGGTTGGCCGATCTGCCCTTCGAACGCAGCAACGCTGGCCGTGTTGATGATCACGCCGCGCTCGCCATCCTCGTTCAGGGCTTCTGCATCATGGATGCGCGAGGCAAACTTCGACAGCACGTTGAACGTGCCCAGAAGGTTGATGTTGATGATCCTGGCAAAGTCGGCCAGCGGCAACGGGCTGCCATCACGGTTCAGAACCTTGGCGGGCGGGCCGATGCCGGCACAATTGACCAGGATGCGCGCCTTGCCATTCACCGCCTCGGCTTCGGCAATGGCATCTGTTACCGAAGCTTCGTCAGTGACGTTGACCAGAGCAAAACGCCCGCCGATTTCAGCCGCCTTGGCATGGCCAAGATCGGCATTGAGATCAAAGATGGTTACCTTTGCGCCTCGTGCCGCCAGCATTTCTGCCGTTGCTGCGCCAAGTCCGGATGCGCCGCCGGTGACGATTGCGGCAAGACCGTTGATATCCATGATGCTTCTCTTCGTTCGGGGTGAAGTTCAATTCGCAATGTCTGTTTCAAACGACGCAAGCGGTGGGCAAGATCGGCTTCCGCGACAGAATCGCTGACGATGTTTCCTCCGGTCGTTTGTGTTTCGGCAAGAGTGTAAAAACTAGTCCGTTGAATACCTACTCGCAAGTATGTTGGCGTCCAACGAATTGCATGTCAACTTGCCAATCCACACGGTACTGGCCCGTCAAAGATGCCTTGAAGTTCACGAACTGCCGCTCTCGCAAGGAGATCAGCCGGGCAGGATGGCAGGGCGCTGCTGGGCAGCAATCGCATCCAAAGGCATATTTTGGCTTGGAAAAAAGTTGCCTGCGCCTCGGTTCGTCGCAATTGGCGCGCTCTTTGCCTGCTATGATACTTGTCAGGACTTGTCCGTTCATCTGACAGACAGTTGGTTAGCAACAATCCAACTTTTTTCATGGATGCTAGGAGCAATTCAATGGGTGTTAATTCTTACCGGCGAGGCGGGCTTGCCCTTCTCGCCATAGCCGCAGCCGCATTTCCGGCCAGTGTATCTGCACAAGTGCAAGAGACAGCAGATCCCAACATCATCGTTAACGGCGATCGCCTGCCCGATGTGGCTGAGATGACCAAGGGGCCTGAGATCAAGGGCGTCATTACCGCGCGAAGCAGCGACAAGATCAAGGTCATGGCACCCGATGGGACCAGTACGGTTATCTTCTTCAACGAAAGCACCAAGGTTCAGGCCAGTTCCGGCCTGTTTGGCGGCAGCGGCAAACTGGGCGTTGATGCTGTGCTGAACGGCCTGCCGGTGACGGTGAAGACATTGCAGGCAGGTTCCAGCCTGCTGGCCAGCCAGATCACCTTCAAGAAGGGTGACTTCAAGACCGCTACAATGATCCGTCATGGCACCGCACAAGGTTTTGCCGAGCAGACCGCCGCTACAGAAGCGCTGCGTGGCCGGATGTGAGATATCGACAAGTACAATATCAAAAGCACGATGAACGTGTACTTCGACACCGGCAAAGCAACGCTTTCGCCGCAAGCCAAAGCTGAATTGTGCCAGGCGGCAACGATGGCTGACGGTATGAGCAATGCCCTGATGCTGGTCGTGGGCTATACCGATGCGGTTGGCAGCGAAGAGTACAACCAGACACTCAGTGAAAAGCGTGCAGCCAGCGTCATCAACTATTTGCAACAGGCGTGCCGCTGGAAGCCTTATCGCATGTTGACCCCGACCGGTATGGCAGAAGCCGATCCGGTAGCGGACAATGAAACCTATGAAGGCAAAGCGCAAAACCGCAGGGTTGCGGTGAACGTGCTGGTCAGCAAAGGTCTTGACGGCCTGTAAAGCGAGAACGGGCCGCCGGTATGCCTTGCAAGCCACGGACCACGGCGGCCCGATCAACCCTCTACCACGCGGTCCGCAATCTGCTTCAGGCCGGCGATATTGGTAAGCGTGATCTTGCCATAACCTGCTTTGATCAGTCCGGCCGTTTCAAAAGTAGCAAGATGATGGTTAATCGTTTTTCGGGTAAGCCCCATCATTTCGCCCAGTAACTCCTGGCTTATCCTGATCACCGCGCTGTTTTCAGTGCCCGCCTGATCACGGAAAGCCAGCAGTCTGGCCGCAATCCTTTCGCGCGGGGGCAACGAGATCACTTCGGCGGCCATGCGCAAGGTGCTGCGCATATGGGTATAGGCAAAGCCGGCCATTGCCTGCCAGATTTGCGGCGTGCGGGAACCGATCCTGTCAAGTGCTGCCAGCGAAACCTCAAGCAGCGCGCAGGGTTCGACGCAGACGGCGGTCACCAACCGAGGGCCACCGCTATATCGGGTCGCATGACCGATCACCGAACCCGGCCCGACAAGCCCGATAAGTACCTCGCGCCCGCCAGGTGCAGCACAATAGGAATGCAAAAGGCCCGATATGACCACCGAAAAGCCCGGTCGGTCATCGCCTTCGGCTTGGGCCCATTCGCCAGCGTTCAAGCGGATCAGATGCCCTTCGGCAATGAGGCTCCGGACAAGATCGTCGGGAAAGCTCTGAAGCCATGCCGCGCTCTGTAACACTTCGAAGACCGGTGAAAGATCGTGTGCCTGCATCACGCAATTGTAACTGTCGTGACAGTTTGTGGCAATTGTTCCTGTTAGCCATGATCACCATCGGTCGGCGCAACATACCTGGCCACACCTTATGGCAATTGAACCGGAGGAATACGCCTTGAAAATGCCTGTCCGCAGCAATCCGATCCTGGAAAAGCTGGCACCGCTGCCGGGCCGCTATCCGCTTTTGCCCGACCTTTCGCCACAACAGGAACTGGCTCTGTTGTGCCGGATGCTGCATCGCGAAGGCTATGACGACCACATTGCGGGGCACATCACCGTGGCCCAGTCTGACGGCAGCTTCCTTGTCAATCCGTGGGAACTGGCCTGGGACGAACTGACCGCTGCCGACATTATCCGGGTAAATGCCGAAGGCCGGGTGATCGAGGGCAGTTGGAACGTAACCCCGGCAATCGGCCTGCATCTGGCCGTGCACCGGAACCGTCATGATCTGAAAGTGGCGATCCATAACCATCCGCGCTTTGGTTCCATCTGGTCGGCGGCAGGACGCATACCTCCGGTCTATGACCAGACCGCAGGGCAGGTCGAAGGTGACCCTGTGCTTTACGATGAATATGCCGGCACAGTGGACGGTCTGTCCGAGGCCGAGGCCGCAGCCGCGTCACTGGGCGATGCCAAATGGGCAATCCTGCGCAATCACGGCGTGTTCATCGTCGCCAAGGACATCCGTCAGGCCCATCTTCGCGCGATCACGCTGGAGCATCGCTGCCGGCTCGCCTGGCAGGTCGAGGCGCTGGGCGGCGGCCAGCCGGTCAGCGATCCTGAAACGCTGAAGGTAGCGCAAATGTCTGATGATATTGGCTTTCCCTTTCTGTGGGAGGCTATGGCGCGCCGTGAAATCCGGCATGATCCGGCAGTGCTTGACGATGACCTGCATGATGGCGTCCGGCAATTCATGGAGCGATGATCTGCGTCCATTGCGACACGAAACGGTTTTGCTTAGGGCAGGGGCATGAACCTTAATCGTTTCGGCCCTGTGTCAGAATGGCTCGCACGCCTTCACGCATTTGCGATTGTCGCCAGCCTCGTTTTGCTGGCCGCGCCACTCAGCGCCGCCAGCGATGAACGACAGGTCTATGCCGGTACGGTTGGAGCCGCCCGCGTGGTCATGGAACTCGAACGCGTGAGGGAAGCGGGGAGCGATGACCTGACCGGGCGATACTTCTATCGCAAATACCGGCTCGATATCGGCCTCCACGGCAAGCAGGCCGGCGACGTGATGACGCTGGAATCCCGCACAACCGGTGATCGCATGACGCTGCGCAAGACATGTGTGGGCCTTTCCGGATGGCTCACCACAAAAGATGCGCGCCGCGTTGCTGTCAGGTTATCGCCCCTCATCACCGACGGACAGGACAAGCGTGGCTTTCAAGCAGGCTTGGATGACCTTTCGCGGTATGAACGCGAGCAATTGGCAGATCTCGGTTTTGTTGCAGGCAAGCTGGTGAAAGCCGGACCACGCACCGCGCGCGAGTGGCGCGAGCCTGTAAGCGGCATTGCGCTGTTCCGCATCGAAAGCGGGTATAGCGAACCGGTGCTTGCCACCATCAACGCCGCACTTGAACGCCACCATTGGCAACAGGTGTCGCAGTGGTTCACTTGCGAGGGCTATGACGGTGCGCCGGGCATGGAGATATCCGAGGCAAGAGCGCCCTATCTGGGCGATGATCATGTCAGCTATGCATGGTTTGCAAACTGGAGCTGTGCGGGCACAGCCCATCCTGATTTCGGAACACAGGGCCATACTGTAGATTTCCGCTGAGAATTGACCCGGTAGGGGCATAAATTTCCATTGAGAATTGGCTCTGACTCACTTTTGCTGCTGGAGGTGCTCAGTTTGCGCCGACGAGGCGAGCTTCAAGCAGATCGAGCT
>JADYXV010000294.1 GCA_020853995.1 Novosphingobium sp. | reverse complement strand
GCAATCACTGCAAACAGCATGAGCGCGATCAGCATCTCGACCAGAGTAAAACCGTTGCGGGTGGGCGCTTCATTCATGATGCAGGCAGCCGGGTGAAGTCCAGCGTGAAGGCCTGGCTACGGGCACCCACAGTCGTTTCCTGCACGCTCAAGGTAATCCCCAGCACGCCATAATCCGCAAGCGGTGCAACCGTGCGTGTCCACTGAAAGCGGCGTCCTGCGTTTTCGATTGTACCGCTGGCCGATCCCACGGCAGGAGGGGCTGGATCGGTCAGGATTTCAGCCGCCATGTTCTGCGCCACGATCTCGCGCAGCAGGCGTTGGTCAAGGTCTGCGGTCCGCGCAATGCTGGCCCCTTCCATCTGCAACAACGCCAGCGCGGCAATAGCAAACACGGCCAGCGCCACGAGCAATTCCAGCAGAGTAAAACCGTTCGGACGCACGCTATCCCGCATCAAGCGTCACCTTGCCATCGCGCCTGATCTGCACGACCAGCGCCTTATCGCCCCGCCCCAACCGCACCGCTACATCGCTGCTGGCAAGACCGAGCGAATCAAACACAATGCGCTGGCGTCCGGCGCTTACCGTGGTCGCGTTATCCCACGGCATCAGATCGAAGCCACGTCCCGGCAGCGCTTGCCACCGTCCATCACTGCGCCGTTCAAAGTAATATCCTTGCTCGCTGACGACCACCGAGATCGGTCGCGCGCCGATTATGGCCTCGTCCCGCGCGGCCAGCGTTCGTGCGGCAAATCGCTCCGCCTCGCCGCGCAACTTGCGCTCGTCTCCCGGCAACGTCAGCACAGCCACCCCGGCAAGCAGGCCCATAACCATAAGCACGACCATCATCTCGACCAGCGAGAAGCCATTGCGTTTGGGACGTCGGGCGAACTGGTTGATCACGAAATCTCGCATGCGGCAGCAACGTGACGGTTTTACGACCAACACGCCAGCGGGTTCAAGTTGCCCAGAGCGATAACGCTGCGTTATGGCAAGCACTATGAGCAATATTGCCCTTCCCCGCTGTTCAGAACGTCTGCAAACCGTACCAGGCATATTAAAAGTGCCAAGCCCACGTGTTGAGATGTTCGTGCTGCGCGGCTTCCTTTCGGCAGATGAATGCAACACACTGGTTGCGCGGATCGAGCGTGACCGCCGCCCCTCCACCATCGCCGATGCCAACGACGATCACTACTTTCGCACCAGCGAGACATGCGACCTGCCGATGATGGAGCCTGATGTGGTCGCGCTGGATGAAAAGCTGTGCGCATTGTCGGGCATCGATCGCGGCTTTGGCGAACCGATCCAGGGGCAACGGTATGCACCCGGCCAGGAATTCAAGGCGCACACCGATTATTTTGACCCGCAAGGCGCTGATTATCAGACGTTTTGCAATGTCGCTGGCCAGCGCACATGGACCTTCATGGTCTACCTGAACGCGGTTGAGGCAGGCGGTGCGACGCGGTTCAAGGTTATCGACAAGCTGATCCAGCCCGAACGCGGCAAGCTGGTGTGCTGGAACAACCGGCGCCTTGATGGCAGCGTCAATCCGGCCACGCTCCACCACGCAATGAAAGTGCGCAAGGGCCTGAAGTATGTGGTGACCAAGTGGTATCGCGAAAAGGTCTGGACCTGATAATCAGGCTTCGGGATCACCTTCACGCACGGTGCGGATCACGGGAAGGCAGCGGAACAGCGCATCCATGTCTGTCCCTCCCAGCAATTGCGCAAAGCGCGCTTCGTGCCGGTCAATCCGGTCTTGCGCATCCTTGGCAAAAGCGCGGCCTTGAACGGTCAGCGTCAAGGCATGGCTGCGGCCATCAATCCGGCGCCGCTCAACCAAGCCGCGCTCCATAAGACGCGAGATGATCGGCACCATATTCGCACGCTTGATCGCCAGCGCTTGGCCGACTTCGGTTTGTGAACATTCAGGATTTTCCGCGATGACGAGCAATGTCGTCACTTCGGCAGGGCGCAAATCGAGATCGGCCAGTTCGCGCGACAAATCGGCCATCATCACCGCAGAGGCGCGGCGCAACTGGTAGCCGAGACGGCTTTCGAGGGCGTTTGTCAGCGTCATGGCTGTATCTTTAAGACAGCTATCACGGATAGCAATGCCTGAAGCGCGACACGCCATCCGGTTTCCGGACAAGAAAATGGCGGCAGGTCCTTTTGGACTTGCCGCCGCTGTCTTGTTCCGACGGGGCCTTCAGCCGACCATCTGGAGAACGATTTCCCGCAATTCGTGTTGCGAAAGAACGGGAGAAGTGCGCTGGGGTTCTGCTTGAACCCGGACCGCATAGTGCGGTGATTTAGGCGCGTTGTTCGAATTCACGTAGCTTGTATGCATTCAATTCCTGTATTTCAATAAAATCAGCGGCGCCGTTTGACGCCACCGGGTCCACCACCGCCCGCGATTTTTTCGCGGAACACGATGCGGCCTTTGGTCAGATCGTATGGGGTCATTTCAACCTTCACACGGTCACCTACAATCGAGCGGATGCGGAACTTGCGCATCTTGCCCGCGGTATAGGCAATGATTCGATGGCCATTTTCCAGCATCACGCCAAAGCGGCCATCGGGAAGAATCTCGTCGATTTCCCCATCAAGGGTAAGCAGGTCTTCCTTCGCCATGTGTCAGGCTGTCCGGAAGTTGGTTGTGCCAAATGGCATGAATGTTTTCCTTTCGCGAAAACAGTTAAAACCCGCCGCAGAAATGCGCGTCGGGGCTGGATGCGCGTGAAAGGAAACAACAGCCCGGCGGCTACAAATTCCGTCGCAGGCGACGATAGCAAAGCGCACTTGGCGGCAGAACGTCCAAAAGTCAAGACAAAGTGCCAAGCCCTGATCCGCCATGCCTCATTCGTCTGTTTGCTCGGCGGCACAAAACCTCGTTCGTCTTACTGCCCGAACGGTCTGTTGAGCTTTACGATCACCAGATTGAGGATGGCAGCAAAGCTGACCCATGCAAGGTATGGGACAACCAGCCAACTGGCTAGCACCGAATAGTCGCGCAAGCCAATCGCCAGTGCAAGAACTGATGCCCACAAGAACGGTACTTCAACCAACGCCCAATCAGGCCGCTTGCGAGTGAAGAACAAGGGCGACCACAGAAAGTGGAAAACGAAGTTGGCCGCAAACAGAGCGATAACTGTCATGCGCCCGGTTTCGTCAACCGCACCGTCCCATGCCAGCACGGCAGCCCAACCGGCCAATCCGAGGATCACAGTCCAGGCCGGACCGAACAACCAGTCAGGCGGCTGCCACGCAGGCTTTTTCAAACCGCGATACCACGGACCGATTTCGGTAAGGATCCCGCCAGCAAAGCCTAGGATAACCGCCCAAAGCACGGCCGCGATAACATGAGGTGAAAGCATGCGTCCTAAGTGGGGCCTGCCTCACTACAGCGCAAGCGTTTAGTCTTGGCTAGAATTGAGAGGTCACTCCTCGCCCATCCGCAATGCTGCGATGAAGGCTTCCTGCGGGATCGAGACGTTGCCGTATTCGCGCATGCGTGCCTTGCCCTTCTTCTGCTTTTCCAGAAGCTTCTTCTTGCGGCTGATGTCGCCGCCATAGCATTTGGCGGTCACGTCCTTGCGCATGGCGGCGATGGTTTCGCGCGCCACGACTTTGCCGCCGATCGCGGCTTGCACCGGAATCTTGAACAAGTGGCGCGGGATCAGGTCTTTGAGGCGTTCGCACATGTGGCGTCCACGCGCTTCGGCAGCGCTGCGGTGAACGATCATCGAAAGCGCGTCGACAGGCTCGTTGTTCACAAGGATGCTCATCTTCACGAGGTCACCTTCGCGAAGGCCGATCTGTTCGTAATCGAAGCTCGCATAGCCACGGCTGATCGATTTCAAGCGGTCATAGAAATCGAACACGACTTCGTTGAGCGGCAATTCGTAAGTCACTTGCGCGCGCCCGCCGACATAAGTCAGGCCGGTTTGCACGCCGCGCCGGTCCTGACACAGCTTGAGGATCGAACCGAGATATTCATCCGGCGTGTAGATCGTGCCTTTAATCCACGGCTCGTCAATCTGCATGATCCGGCTGGGCTCGGGATAATCCGCCGGATTGTGCAGCATCATCTCGCGCGCATCATCAGTGCGGCTTTTGTTGAGCTGGATGCGATAGACCACCGATGGCGCGGTGGTGATCAGATCAAGATCATATTCGCGGCTCAGGCGCTCCTGAATGATCTCAAGGTGCAGCAGGCCAAGGAAACCGCAGCGGAAGCCGAAGCCCAGCGCCGCGCTTGATTCCATCTCAAAGCTGAAGCTGGCATCGTTGAGACGCAGGCGGCTAATGCTTTCACGCAACTTTTCAAACTCGGCTGCATCAACCGGGAAGATGCCGCAGAACACCACCGGCTGCACTTCCTTGAAGCCCGGCAGTGCTTTGGTGGAGCCGTTCTTCACCGTAGTGATTGTATCGCCGACGCGGGCTTGCGCCACTTCCTTGATCTGCGCGGTGATGAAGCCGATTTCACCGGGGCCAAGCTCGTCCAGCGTTTCGATCTTGGGGCGCATGCAGCCGACGCGGTCGATCAGATGTTCGGTGCCGCCAGCCATGAATTTGACCTGCAACCCCTTGCGGATCACGCCATTGATCACGCGCACGAGGATGACGACGCCAAGGTATTGATCGTACCATGAATCAACCAGCATCGCAGTGAGCGGTGCATCGCGATCACCGCCCGGAGGCGGGATGCGCGCCACGATTGCATCAAGCACTTCTTCAATGCCGATGCCCGATTTCGCGCTGGTCATCACCGCGTTGCTGGCATCAATGCCGATTACGTCCTCGATCTCGGCCTTGACCTTTTCAGGCTCGGCGGCGGGCAGATCGATCTTGTTGATGACCGGCACGATTTCATGATCGTGTTCGATGGATTGATAGACGTTGGCCAGCGTCTGCGCTTCCACGCCTTGTGCCGCATCGACCACCAGTAGCGCGCCTTCGCAAGCGGCCAAGCTGCGGCTGACTTCATAGGCGAAGTCAACGTGGCCCGGCGTGTCCATCAGGTTGAGCTGATAGGTGCGCCCGTCCTTGCCGGTATAATCCAGCCGCACGGTTTGCGCCTTGATCGTGATGCCGCGCTCGCGCTCGATATCCATGTTGTCGAGCACTTGCTCGCTCATCTCACGCGCGGACAGGCCGCCTGTGAACTGGATCAGACGGTCAGCCAGAGTCGACTTGCCGTGGTCGATATGGGCGATGATGGAAAAGTTACGGATCAGCGAAAGGTCGGTCATGTCGGTCTTTGAATGGAAGCGGTGCGGTGTGCACCGCAGGCCCGTTAGCAGGTGTGTGCGCTTAAGTCACGATAGGCAAAAGGCAGTGCGCCATATGCCGTGCCTGCTTTTATTTTTCATTTGAAAGACATATTTTTGACTATTGTTTCCATACTGTAACAGTCCAACTTTACCATAAAATTCAGACATTTATATACTTTTCACTAGTAGTCTCGAGTTCTCAAAACGTCAATTTGCTGTCACATATCCGTCATTTTACCCCTCTAGCGGACCTCCAACGCATGATTTGGAGATTCGGTGAACATGACGGGCAAGGCATTTCGCGCAGCGCTTGTGGCGAGCGTTTTCATAAGCGCTGCGGGCGTAGCGCAGGCTCAGGCCGCACCGCAGGATAGCGATGCAAAGATCGCCGATCTCCAGCGCCAGGTGGACGAATTGAAGGCAATAGTTCGCGCAATGCAGACAGCGCAAATTACCGCGCCACCGGCAAGCAACCCTGTTTCTGCCGCGCCCGCACAACCCGTTGAAGTTGCAGCGGCAGCATCTGCCCCTGCCCCTGTGGCTTCTCCCGAAAAGAAAAAGGGTTGGTACGACAAGCTGCAAATCCGCGGCTATACCCAGTTGCGCATGAACGAAATTCTGTCCGGCCCCAAATCAGCGCCGGCCGGTGTTTCGCGGGTGCGTTCAGTGCAGGATTCAGGGATAAACGAGAACGGCAACCTCTCGATCCGCCGCGCCCGCCTCGTGGTTCAAGGTGAAATATCGAACCGTGTGTCGCTTTATATGCAAGGTGATCTGGCCACATCCGTTGCATCACAATCCAGCGGCGAATCGCGGCTGCACTATTTCCAGATGCGCGATGCCTATGCCGATGTGTTCCTTGATGATGCCAAGACGCTGCGTGTGCGCTTTGGCCAATCCAAAGTGCCGTTTGGCTGGGAAAACCTTCAAAGCTCACAGAACCGCGTTCCGCTGGACCGTACCGATGCTATCAACCAGCCTGTCCCGGGTGAACGCGATCTTGGCGTCGTGGCCTATTATACCCCGCCCAAAATTCAGGCGATCTGGGATGAACTGGCCAAGGACGGGCAGAAGCTGTTCGGCAATTATGGCGCGCTGGGCTTTGGCGTTTACAATGGCCAGAGCGTCAACCGCACAGAACGCAATGGCACCTATATGGTGGTCGGCCTTGCCACGATGCCAATCCGGCTGGATGGCCTTGGCGGAATTTTTGAAGGCCAGGTTGCCGAGATCGGCGCAACGGGCATGATGAACAAGTTCCGTCCCGAAGTGCGCAGCGGCGGCGTTTCAGCCGTCAACTTTACCGACAATCACGTTGGCGTTCATGCCATGATTTACCCGCGCCCGTTCGGCATTCAGGCTGAATGGAAATGGGGCACAGGCCCGCAGTGGAACCCGGTGACCGGCGCGATCGAATCGGGTGATTCGACCGGCGGATATGTAATGACGATGTACCGTGCGCCGAAGACCAGCATCGGCCAATTCATCCCCTTCGCCCGCTGGCAGCGCTATCGCGGCGGTTGGAAGGCTGCGACCAACGCTCCCAGAATCGATGGCGAAGAGTATGAATTCGGCGTGGAATGGCAGCCGATGAAGGACTTTGAAGTCGTCCTGACTTACGCAAACATCAACCGCATTGAAGCAGACGACCGCCGGTTTGGCCGCGCCAAGGGCGAAGTCCTGCGCGCGCAAGTGCAGTGGAATTATTGACCGGAGAAGGTCAGCGCGCCGAAAACGCGCTCGACAAGCGGAATGTTGATTGCGCTGCGGCTCCATTGACGTAGCGCAAACGGTAGAAGCTTGCGGAGTTAAAGGCGCCGGTCAGGCCGATGCTCAGCTGCTGTGCTGTCCCTGCTGCGACGGCGGTCGATGCGATGGGCTGATAGCTTGCGCCGGTGTCTAGGGATTGCTCAATAAACAAGGTGCCCGCAACATCGGCATAAGCTGTTGCGACAAAGAATGAATACTGGCTCAGATTGCTGGCGCGGGCAGTGCCGGTGAATGTTGCAGCCCCACCCAATGCGGTAATACTGTCAGTATAACCCACGCCGTTGTTGGACGTACCCGTGGCAAAGACGCTGCCGATTGAAGCACTTCCGCCCGCAAGCGACGTACCGTTGACGTTAAGCGGCCTGCGCTTGAGGACAAGCAAAGCTGAAACAGTGCCGCTGCCGTAAACGGAAACGCGCGCACGCACGTGGGCTGCGCTGCTGGAAAAGGCGTACATCCCGCCACTTGTGGATGTAGTTGTCACGCTACTGGCAGATGCTGACGCAAGGATAATGGGTAGCGACACCCAGTTCACGCCATCATTCGATTGTTCGTAACTGATGGTGCAGCCGGTGCCGCCAGACGTAATGTGGAATGTACCGCCGCCAAATCCGGCGAGCGGTGCTGTTACAACTGTACCCGCCGCCGTCACGCTGCCATTAATGGCAATCCCGTCTGCAACATCATCGACAAATACATTGCCGATATGGTTTGAACTGGCCGGCAAGGCTGCAGAGGCCACCGGCAGCGGTGTCAGAGCTGAAACTACCTCGAATGAACCATCGGGCCTGACAAAGGCGACGGCATTGACCGGGGTGTAGCGGGCGGGAAAACTGACTTCGGGATTGGACATCGATGTCTCCATTCATTTTCGGAACATTCGACGACATCAGATAACCATAACGGTTCGTGTAGGAAAATGAAAATCAGTGCGGGTCGCTTTAGGGTCAGGACCTATTAATTCCGCCTTCGAGGTTTGAGGCAAAATGGCTTG
>JADYXV010000293.1 GCA_020853995.1 Novosphingobium sp. | reverse complement strand
GGCGGGTAGTATGTTGGGATGATGCAGGACTCAGGGAAGTCATCCACTGGGACTTTGCTGCCCCGAAGGTTTTTCCCATCCGCGTCCTTGAACCAAGGCTCTATTTCTGTCGGGACCGGGTTAGAACTTTGAATGCCGATTTTGGTTCGGTATGGTTTGAGAAACTGCCCGAAGTTTCGCTCTTCCAGTTTTTGGGTTAGAACTCTGTGTTCTTCACAGCTAGCTTCGGGCAATTTTAGATTACCGCCCATGCAGTACGGTATGATGTGCTCCGTTGTTAACGGCCCTTCGGTCGTTCCGCAGTAAATACAGCGCCCAACCGGCGCATACGTTTTGGATTCCATAGGACTGCCCCATGCCTGACGAACTCAGCCCTCAAGAGACTGCGAAGCGCCGCGAGGCGGCTTTATCCAAGATGCTGGCAACGCCCCCAGCCCCGCGCACGGCCAAGAAGAAACCGAGTCCCAGAAAAGCCAAAGCAGAAAAGGCGAAATAGCCTCAATGCCGGAGCATTGGGAAATAACCCACCCTCACCATGTTCGGGTGCCGAGAAAGCACTGGGCGGCGTTGAAAGATGCTACCACTGCGGAGCACGGTGACAGAATTGCAGTGATTGAAGATGGGCATCCTTCGGTGCTGATTGCCTGTATCAACGCTCATGTAGCATTGCTGGTAACGATCACTTTCTCCGATCAGTAACCGAGCAGCTCCAGGATAAGGCGCAGCTTATCCCGTCCAGCCTTGAAATCAGCCTTGGAAGTCTCTGTTAGCCTACCTGTCGATATGTCAGACGCTGGCCTTCCGCACCCTTCAGGATGGCAGCGGCGCGGGTGATATCGTTGAAGCCCAGCTTGGTGCGGGTGTTCATGCGGAAGTCGAACTCATTCAGATAGCGCGGCAGATGGGCGGGGCTAACGTGGTGGAAGGTGCCGACAATGCCGCGCTTCACGATGCTGAAATAACCCTCAGCCGTGTTGCAATGGATCGAAGCTTTGTTGCCGCTGGCACGCTTGGCGAACATCTTGTCGTGATCCACGCTCTCGTGCTTTCCGATGGGCATAAATCCCTTGTAAAACTGAGCGCCGTCGCTGTGCAGGACGCTATCGGGGTCCAAGTTCATGCGAACGGCGGTGCGAACGTCATTCATGTTTCGCCCGTCGATCACCGCAGACCGCACCTTGCCGTCACGCTCAACAAGCGAAACAAACTTCTTGTTGTTGGCGCGCTTACGGCCCCCCAGCGGGGTCTTTGACTTGCGGGAAGGGGCAATCTCGGTTTCGTCCACTTCTACAATGCGACCGCCGCCGCCCACGGTGCCGCCAGCAGCCGGGGCCATGGCTTCCCGGATACGGTGGGCCATGAACCAAGCCGATTTGTAGGTGATGCCCAGCATCCGGTGGAGCTGGTGGGCCGAAATGCCTTTCTTGGACGAAGCCATGAGGTGGGTCGCCAGCAGCCACTTGTGCAGGGGGATGTGCGACCGCTCAAAGACGGTGCCGGTGCGGACGGTGAACTTGCCCCGGCAATCGGCGCACAGGAACATACCGGCCTGTGTAGCGCCGCCCATCTTCTTGGCCTTATCCGAGCCGCACAGGGGGCAAATCACGCCCTGATTCCACCGGGAAGCCTCCAAATGGGCAACAGCGGCGGCTTCGTTTGTAAAGATGGGGTTTGTCAGGTCACAGGTCATTTTCGTCTCCAATGCCCAGAATCTATGGGTCGGAGCCTGCTAAGTCAAGTATATAATCGCCAATTGTAGATGAAGCTGGGGAGAATTGCAGGCCCGGCGTACAAGTCCCTATGGAAAAAACACCCCCCAAGCCTGCCACGCCCAAGCCTAAAGCGAGTCCGCGCCTGCCGACCACCAAGGCGGAACATGCGGCCTTCAAGCGGTCCAACAAGATGTCCTTCAAGCCGGCGCCAAGGAAAAGCTAGCGATGGCCAAGGCTCCCAGCAAACCCGCTCCGAAGCCAAAGACAGCAACCCCGGCCAAGCCCGGCAAGCGCAAGAAGGCGCGGGAAAAGCTGGTGGCCAAGCTGGACAAGGGGCCGCTGTTCTAGCTTCGGCCCTCGTCCTCTCCCACGCCTTGCAAAGTCTGTTGCATCTGGCCGGTGACATCGTTGCCGCATAGTGGGCAAGCCAGCATCGTCTGGCTTCTCAGCCAGCCGAGCTGGTGATGGGAATCCTGGCCGCATTGCCGGCAGAGGACCGGAAGCTTGTCGGTTTCACGCATGCCGGTGTCAGCTTTGCCCAGGCGTGCGCGTGACGACGAAATCCTTAAGCCGGTCGCTGGCCAGCTTGAATCCGGGATCGTGTTCCAGCGTCTTCTGGTAATCCCGATAGGCTTCACGATAGCGGCCGAGATAATCATAGGCCAGGGCGCGGTCGTAATAGCCGACGGCGGGAAAGCTCATGCCCAGCGCCAGGCCCTTGTCGATCTGCGCGATGGCTTCGTCGAACTGCTTCTTGCGGATCAGCATCGATCCCAGATTGACGTACGGGTCGCCCAGACCCGGATCCAGCCGGATGGCGGTGCGGAAGTCGGTCTCGGCCTTCTCCACTTCATTCGCCAGGTCCTGCAGCACGCCGCGATTGCCATAGGTGGCGGCGCGGTCACGGATGTTCAGCGGATCATTGCGCAGCGCCGCATCACAAAGCCTGAGGCCTTCGCGGGGCTTCACCCCAGCCTTGGCGGCCAGAAAGCAGTTATGCGCCAGGGCGTTCGAGGTCGAGACGATGATCTGGGCGGAGGCTGCGGTCGGCAGCGCCAAGGCCAGGGCAAACAATACGGATTGAACCTTCATACCCAGTCTCCACGGGGAAAGTTGCCACTGCATGATACACCCGTTTGGCGGGGCCCGCGCTGTTGTTTTGCAAATATATCTGGGACATGGTTCGCGCCAACAACAACACCGTTCGGGGAGAAAAATGACGTCATTCCGCAAACTTGCCTGCCTTGGCGTCAGCGCCCTCGTCCTGGCTGCCGCGATTCCGGCCACCGCCCAGCAAGGCGCGATCCTTTATGCCTGGGCGCCCAAGCCGGTACCTCTGACCCTTTGGAAGGCGCCCAACAAACCGGTCTGGCGCCTCGCCGAAATCATGGCCGCCCACAAAGGCGAGAAGAACTGGGTGCAGCCGATCGTGCGCGACCAGGATTATACCGCCAACTACATCCAGATGGCGCCGGGCGAAAAGACCAAGCCGCAATTCTGGGCCGATGACCGCGCCTTCTGGTACATCGCATCGGGACAGATCCGCTTCACCATCGAAGGCCAGCAGCCTTTCGTCGCCAGCAAGGGCTTCATGGTGCAGGCGCCGTTCCGCACCCCCTATTCCATGGAAACCGTGGGCAGCGAGCCCAGCGTGCGCTTTGAAGTGACGCGCAGCGGCCGCACGCCGCTCTATCCGGTGGCGGGCAACGACACGGCGCCAAGTGCGCCCGGCAAGGCGTACGAGAAGGTCAGCTATCGCACCGGTCCCGACCCCTACACGTCCGAAAACAAGCCCTATCTCG
>JADYXV010000292.1 GCA_020853995.1 Novosphingobium sp. | reverse complement strand
ACTATGGCGCTGTGCTGAATGTGCGGCGCCGGATTGCCCACCCTTACCCTTTTCGCACGGCGGAGGGGGATGAAGCACTGCGCCTTAGCCGCGCCACACGAGAGGCCCATCATGGCGACATATATCGAAGTCCCGAACCCGCAGGCGAGCTATCCGACCCATCCCGATGCGCAATTCCCGCAGGCGCGCGGCGATGCGATTACGGGGGACCGGTACTGGTGCAAGGATTTTGCCCGCCGTGAATGGGACAAGATGTGGACGCGCATCTGGCACGTGGGTGGCCGCGCCGCGCAGTTGGAAGAGGCGGGCGATTTCATCACGCACAACTTCATGCGCCAGTCGGTCATGATGGTGCGCCAGAAGGACGGCAGCATCCGCGCCTTTCACAACGTGTGCCGCCATCGCGGCAACCGGCTGGTTGGCGTTTCGGAAGGCGGGGTGGCCGATCACTTTACCTGCCCTTACCACGGCTGGAAATGGAACATCGACGGCGCGCTGGACCATGTGCAGGACGAGGAGGATTTCCCGCAAGGATCGCCCTGCGGCAATTTGCGCCTGAAAGAAGTGCCGTGCGAAACATGGGGCGGGTTCGTCTTCTACAGCTTTGATCCCAATGCGGTGCCTTTGCAGGAATATCTGCATCCGATGCCGGCGTTGCTGGCCAACCGCGATCTGGCCAACTGGAAGCGCGTTGTCTGGCGCACGCTGCGGGTGAACACCAACTGGAAGTTTGCGTCCGACAACTTCAACGAAGCCTATCACATTCCCGCCGTGCATCCGCAGTTCGAAGGGATGATTGACGATCACTATTCGACCACCGTGTTCGAAATGTACCCCACCGGGCACAACCGCATGATCGAGAAGCTGCAACCATCAAGCCGCTATCCCGATGCGCAGCAGATGAAGCCGCTGTGGGCGCAAGTCCTGGCCGAATGGGATCTTGATCCGGCAGAGTATGAAGGCCGCGCACAGGAAGCGCGCATCGCCTTGCAACAGGCGCGGCGTGCGTTGGGGCCGCAGCGTGGCTTTGCCCATTTTGCCACGCTGACCGATGACGAACTGACCGACCAGTTCCATCACACCTGCTTCCCCAACCTGACGCTGACCGGCACACCCGAAGGGCTGCACGTGTTCCGCACCGAACCCGATATGGAAGACCCCAACTGGTCCACGTTCGATTACTGGTATCTGGCACCGGAAGTGGCGGGCGGTGCAGAAGTGCCGACGCTCTATGGCCTGCGTCCGTGGCAGGAAGCCGAACACCAGACCGGCGATTTTGCGGCCTATACCGCCGAAATCCCGCAAGGCGATTTCCTGATTCAGGATCTGGAAGTGGCAGTGACACAGCAGCAGGGCCTGCATTCGCTGGGCCATGATCAAGCCTATCTTGCCGGACAGGAAACGCGCGTCGGGCGCTTTCATGAAGTGATCAACGATTACCTTGAAGGGCGGCGTTGAACGCTGACCGCGCAAGACAAAATGACAACGGGAGAACTTTCCAATGACTGAAAAGACCACCAAGGTTGGCCGCCGTCAGGTTCTGGCAGGCGCAGGTATCGCGGCAGCCGCCGCCGCGTCGGGCGGAATTGCCACTGCGGCGCGCGCGGCAGACGCACCTGCAGCGGCAGGATCATCGTCAACCTGGGATCACGAATGCGACCTGTTGTGCATTGGCAGCGGCGCGGCTGCGGGTACGGCGGCGGTCACCGCGCTGGCCGCCGGGGCCAAAGTGATGATGGTTGAAAAGATGCCCATTCTTGGCGGCACCACGGCCAAATCGGGCGGGGTTACGTGGGTGTTCAACCACTTCATTTTCCGCGAACAGGGCATTGCCGATCCCAAGGCCGATGCCCTGCGCTATACCGTGCGTTATGGCTATCCGCGCCAGTACAATCCCGACAGCCCGACGCTGGGGCTTGATGAAAACCGCTTCCGCGTGGTTGAGGCGTTCTACGATCATGGATCGGCGGCTGTGGACCATTTGCGCGCATTGGATGCGGTGCAGTTCAAGCAGTTCCGCCTGTTCCAGGTGGACAAGCCCGCGCCCGATTATGCCGACCATCTGCCCGAAAACAAGGTGCCGACAGGCCGCGCATTGGAACCGGCGGTGGGATCGGGGTCCACGCAGGGCGGCGGCAGCCTTGCCAGCCAGATGCATGCTTATCTGAAGGCCAAGGCCGTGCCGATCTTGACGCGCACCCGCGTGACGCGCGTGATCAAGGACGCATCGGGCCGCGTGATCGGCGCAGAAGCGGTGCAGGGCGACAAGACGCTGCGCATCAAGGCCAACAAGGGCGTGGTGTTTGGCACCGGCGGTTACAGCCACAATGTGCAATTGTGCGATGTGCACCAGCCTGCGGTTTACGGCTCATGCTCGACGCCGGGATCGACCGGCGATTTCATCCCGATTGCGCAGGAAGCAGGCGCGATGATGGGCAATCTGGGGCTGGGCTGGCGCACTCAAGTGGTGCTGGGCGAGGCGCTGAAAACCCGCGCCATCGGCCTTGGCGCGTTTGTGCTGCCGGGCGATTCCATGATCCTTGTCAACAAGTACGGCAAGCGCGTGGTCAACGAAAAGCGCGATTACAATGACCGCACGCAAGCGCACTTCAGCTATGATCCGGCGCATGAGGAATATCCCAACCACCTGATGTTCATGCTGTTTGACGAACGCAGCATCGATGCCTTCGGTGGCGCGTTCCCGTTCCCCGCCAACAAGGCCGAACAGCCGCACCTGATTGAAGGGATGAGCTGGGACGAGGTGTTCACCAAGATTGATGCACAACTGGCCGAATGGTCCGGACGCACCGGCGGCGCGCGGCTTGCGAGCGAATTTGCGGGCAATGCCAAACAGACGATCAGCAACTTCAATGCTTATGCCAAAAAGGGTGTCGATCCCGAATTCGGGCGCGGCAAGTACCTCTATGACCGCGAATGGCATTTGCTGTTTTCGGCCCGCCGTGCAGGCACGACCCAGCCTGAAAACCCGCATCCCAACAACACGATGCACCCGTTTGCGCCCAAGGGGCCATACTATGCGATCATCCTTGCGCCCGGCACGCTCGACACTGCAGGCGGGCCGCAGATCAACGCCAATGCGCAAGTGCTGGCGGCAAACGGACAGCCGATCCCCGGCCTTTATGCGGCGGGCAATTGCATTTCGGCACCCACCGGCCAGGCTTATCTGGGCGCAGGCGGCACGATCGGTCCGGCTGTGACGTTCGGCTATATCGCGGCAAACCATGCGGTGAAGGCATGAGGCGTATCGCCCTTGGCGGCGCGGCGTTGCTGGCCGCGGCGTGCAGCGCGCAGGCAGAGGTGGGCGTGCCTGCGCCTGCCGCCGCAACGCCAGTGTCCTATCAGGCAGACATCGTGCCGCTTATCGAGAGCCAGTGCGCCACCTGCCATCTGACGGGTGAGGAGGCGGGCGGCATATCGCTGGTGGGCGATGTCGCGCGCGATTTCCTTGTGGGCAAACCATCGCAGGAAGCGCCTGCCATCATGCGCGTGGTGGCAGGCAATCCTGATGCGAGCTATCTGGTGATGAAGCTGGAAGGCACGCATCTGGCCAATGGCGGATCGGGCGGGCAAATGCCGTTCGGCGCGCCGCCCTTGCCGCCCGAACAGATCGCCAAAGTCCGCCAGTGGATTGCGGAGGGAGCAAAACCATGAACGCCAATCTTGTAGACCTTACCGGGAAAGTCGCCATCGTGACCGGCGCAGGCGTTGGCATGGGCGCGGCAACCGCGCGCCTCTTGGCAGCACGCGGGGCCAAAGTCATCGTATCGGACATCAACGATGAAACCGGCGCTGAAACGGTTGCTGCGATCAGGGCAGAGGGCGGCACGGCGCACTTTGTCATGGCCAACGTGGCCGACGAAGCCCAAGTCGAGGCGCTGGTGGCGCAAACCGTTGCCACATACGGGCGGCTTGATTGTGCGGTGAACAATGCTGCGATCACGCCCGACATCCTGCCCATCCACGAAGCCGATATGGCGGTGTTCGATCGCGTGCTGAATGTCGATCTTCGCTCGGTCATGCTGTGCATGAAGTATGAAATCCGGCAGTTGCTGGCGCAAGGCTCTGCCGGTTCCATCGTCAATATAGGGTCGGTCAGTTCATTCCGGCCCCAGCCCAACAACGCGGCTTATGTTGCAGCAAAGCACGGCGTCATCGGCCTGACCAAGACCGGCAGCCTTGAATATGCCGGCCGCAATATCCGCGTGAATGCAGTGCTGCCGGGCGCGATCGATACCCCGATGTTGCGCGGCGCGCTGGAAACCACCGGCTTTACCGAAGCAGATTTTGCCCCCGCGCTCAGCCTGTTTGGCCGCTTTGGCAAGCCGGAAGAGGTGGCCGAAGCCAGCGCATGGCTGTGTTCGGACGCATCAAGCTACGTCACCGGCCACAGTCTGGCGGTTGAAGGGGGTTACCTGACGCGGTGATAGGGTGATGTGCATCTAACATTCGTACCATTATTCCGTCACCCCGGGCTTGACCCGGGGTCGCGCTTCTTTGCGACGTGGCAAAAGAAGCAGCAGGATCCCGGGTCAAGCCCGGGATGACGAAATTGTAATGAGCTTCAGTTCCATGACATTGGGGCTTAAGGACGCTTGCTGAAGGATGGCTTTGGGAAACCCTCCCCGCTGCGACTAATCTCGCCTACGGCTCAACAAGTCTCGCTCCCCTCCCTTAAGGGAGGGGCTGGGGGCGGGTTTACGGCGCTTGTGTTCAGGGGCCTATACCTTGGGCAGCGCTGATGCGTGTGTCTCAACCGCGTAAGTGCGCATACTTGACCGGTCGAACAGGCGCTCTTCATCCTCGACGATGT
>JADYXV010000291.1 GCA_020853995.1 Novosphingobium sp. | reverse complement strand
GGTTCTGGTGCAGTTCTTCTGCCCGAGGCGCGTTATGCCGTGCCCCCTCTGGAAGACCGGATCAGCGTTTCAGACCCGCGGGCACAAGCGGCCGTACGTGGCCTTGCCTCAACCATTTTTGCACCACCATTCTGTGGTGGCTTTGGCAACTTCGTCAACAGCGGGTGTGTTGCGCTGGCAGGTACCGATGGCTTCCTTGATAACCAGTTCTATGGTGTCAGCGCATCGGTTGTTGGCGACATGGGCTTTGCAACGCTGACGGTGATCCCGGCTTGGCGCAAGTCGGACGTGAACCTGCGGACTTATCTGCCGGGCTTTGCAGGCGATCTGGTTGACGTTGCCGAACAAACCTCGCTTGAAGTCAGGCTTTCGTCAAAAGAAGATCAACGGCTGCGCTACGTGCTGGGCGTGTTCTATTTCGGCGAAGAGCAAGTGACCGAAAACTTCTTCCGGCAAGGCAATATCTCGACCACGCGTTTCAACCCCCGCCTGGAAACCGAAAGCATCGCCGCCTTCGGCCAATTGACGTTTGACATAACAGATACGCTGCGGCTGGTCGCAGGCGGGCGTTACACCCGCGAAGACAAATCGCAGCTCACCTCCACCGCTTCGGGCGGTTTGCCAGGGCCGGTCCAGCCGCCACTTGGCGTGCCATTCACCGGCGAATTGTCGTTTGAAAAGTTCACATGGAAGGCCGGGGTGGAATGGGATGCAGGGCCGGCATCGCTGGTCTATGCCAACGTCGCCACCGGCTTCAAATCGGGCGGTTTCTTCGTGGCCCAACCACCGGCCAACACTTTCGCACCCGAAACGCTGACAGCATATACCGTTGGTGCCAAGAATCGCTTCTTTGACAACAAGCTACAGCTTAATATCGAGGCGTTTTACTGGGATTACAAGGACCAGCAGATCACGTTTGTTGGCGGTGTGCGCACCGGCGCAGGTAGTTTCGCGCAAGGTTCAACAACGGTCAACGCAGGCAAGTCGCGCATCTATGGTGCCGAATTTGAAGCGCGCTTTGCACCAACCCGCAATGACCTCCTCAGCCTGAACCTCCAGTACCTGAACGGCAAATACAACACGCTGGTCACTGCCAACTTCTCGCCAACAGGTGCTCCGGTAACGACGGGCTGTACAACGCTGGGCAGCCGCCTTGCCAATCCGGGCGTTAACGGAGCGCGCTTCTACGACATCGATTGTTCGGGCAAGCCGACTGTGAATTCCCCCAAGTGGGCGTTGAACATGGGCTATGAACATACTTTCGAGATGAGCGATGCCATCAACTTCGTGCTTGGCGCGCGCGGCAATATTGAAAGTAGCCGCTTCATGAATTCGAACTTCCGGCCCGAAGAGCGGCAGGATGGTTTCGCCACGGCAGATGCCTATGCCACGCTGGAAAGCCGTGACGGATGGAACCTAACCGCTTTCATCAACAACATCACGGACGAGGTCATTCTGGCCCGCGCAGGCACGCGCCCGATCCTCGACTTTCCGGTTGGAACCTTGCGTCCGCCACGCACTTACGGCGTGCGCGTAGGGTACAACTTCTGATGACCGGCGGCGCGGTCCGGCTGGCATTGGCCATTCTCATCGGGGCAACCCCCGTTTTTGCCCAAACAGACGCCCGCCAGGCTGCGCCATCTGTTGCCGATGCGTTCATTACGCTCGGCACAATGGGCGGGCCGGTCCCCATGCCGGCCCGGTCGCAGCCCGCCAATGCCCTGGTGCAAGCAGGCCACGTCTATCTTGTTGATGCAGGCGATGGCACCGTCCAGCAACTGGCCCGTGCAGGGATCATGCTGCCAAGGGTCAAGGCCATATTCCTCAGCCACTTGCATGCCGATCATACCGGCGGGCTTTCGGCAATATTGTCATTGCGCAACCAGACCAACGCGCGAGATCGGCTGACAGTCTATGGCCCTTCCGGCTCGCGTGAACTTGTGGCCGGCATTGTCGCATCGATGCAGCCTGCGGCGCGTGTCGGCTATGGCATTCCCGGCCAGCCGTGGAAGCCACCGGCAGAAACGGTCAATGTCATCGAAATCGGTCCCGACGAAACGCTGTCTGTGGATGGCATGAAGATTAGCGCTGCGCAAAATTCGCATTATGATTTTGCGGCGGGCAGTATCGAGGACCGGAACTACAAATCGCTGTCGTTCCGCTTTGATATGCCCAGCCGCTCCATCGTCTATACAGGCGATACCGGGCCGAGCGCGGCGGTCGAAAAGCTCGCCATCGGGGCTGATTTGCTGGTGAGCGAGATGATCGACATGGGCGGGACGATGGCCAACGTTGCGCGCAATTCACCTGACATGCCGCCGGTTGCCAAGCAGCAGCTTGAACAGCACCTTTCAACCCATCACCTCACCCCTGATGAGGTTGGACAACTGGACAACAAGGCGGGTGTGAAAGCCCTGGTCATCACCCATTTTGCGGCTGGAACGCCTGATCCGGTGCGTACGCAAGGCTATGTCACACAAATCAAGACGCACTATCGCGGCCCGGTAACCCTCGCCAACGACCTTGACCGTTTCTGATCACGAACGGCAAATGCCGCACGGCTTTTTGGCAAGACCAATTATAGATGCTGATCTGCTAAAATTGGTCTGTGAACCGTTCACACGCTATTAGTCCGACCCGGTGCGGAGGTTGGGGGCATGCAATTCTATGCAGCCCCCGGTTTCCGGTCGGGCAAAGCGCAATTTGCCATAATTGACCGGATATTTGCGCAAAACGTGCACCATTGACTCACCTTACCGCACCCGTTCGATTTCGATCATCGATACCCGCGCATCGCCGCTGCCCGCGACAAAATCGAGCGCAAGCGTACCTTTTGCCTTGACCGTAAAGATCTTTGCCTCGGTCACTGCACCGGACACCGGTATCGCGGGTTGAAAGCTGCGTAACACGGTCTTCTTGCCGATTTTTACATCGAACGCCCCCGCCTTTTGCGTCGATGCCGTGGCAAACCACAGTTTTACGCGATATCGGCCGTCAGCTGCGGGAACACGATAGGAAAAGGTGCCTTGGCGATACGTCGCCATCGCTTCACGTTCTTGCGTCCCGCCGATCTGTGCGAGGACAGCGGGCTTGCCATAGTTGGCCGGCGTGTCGAGCGACGCGGCATTCCCGCCCTTGAACCAGTTGTCCGAACCCAGGACGCGGTTGCTGCTCTTCCCTGCAACGAGTGTGCCTGTATCGATCACCATATGACTGCGGGCATATGCGGGAAGGTCCCATGCCGCATGGTCCGAAACCTCTCCACCGGGATGTTTGCCCCGCGCGACAAGCGCATTTGCGCCTTCATCCAGCGTCACTGCACTCCATATGCAAATCTTTTGCGGGCAGTCGTTCTTCACTCCCAGCGATCGGCCGTTAAGCAGCAGTTCGGTGCTTGCAGCGTTGCTGTAAACTTTGACGTCCGTCACCGGATAGGCGCGGGTGGAATAACGTTTGCCGGTGATGTGTACCATCGGCGCAGGGTTCCAGTTTGCCTTGTAGAAATAATAGGCGTCTTTGCGGGTCACGTGGT
>JADYXV010000290.1 GCA_020853995.1 Novosphingobium sp. | reverse complement strand
GGCGCCACCAATGGCAGTTCTGCCTACCTGCTTGCACTGGCGCAAGCGGTGCGGGACGCGGGACTGACACCACATCTGGTGCAGCCATCACCAAGCTTGTTCGGCAGGACTCCATTCATCAAACTTAGGCCCGAAATGGATGTTTTTGCCTCCATTCGGATCCGCCAATCTTTGCAAATCGAAGCGTGGCGAATCACCTATAGCCCCGGCGTCTGGCTGCGCGCACTACATGGCGCGGCTTCACGCCTCGCACAAAAAGCCGGGCTGGCAAGCGGTTGGCTGGCAGAACGGAAAGCACCTTATGCCATAGCTACGCCGTGGACACTGGCAGACCGGTTATACATCGCGCAATTCGCGCGCGGTGCCAGGCCGCTGCGCGCCGTGCTGCTAGATTACTTCTTTCAGGCCGAAGCCATCCCCTATGTCATGGCCCCCGCCGTACAGAGCGCGATCATCATGCACGACAGGTTCAGTGCCCGTGACGAACAATTTGCAGCCGCAGGCCAGAAGGACAGCGTTGCCGCCATTGATCAGGCCACTGAAATTGCAGGCCTGATGCAGGCCGACGCCGTGATCGCAATCCAGAAAGACGAGGCCGATTTCGTCCGCGCCCATATGCCCCACACCAAACCCGTTCTTGCACCCATGTCTGCCCGGATCGTAAAAGCGCCGCAGCCCGGCGCGGCAAACGAAGTCTTGTTCGTTGGAAGCAACACTGCACCAAACGTCCATGGCCTCCATTGGTTCATCGAATTTGTGTGGCCAGCTGTTCATGCAGCTTGCCCCGATGCCGTGCTGATCGTAGCGGGAAAAGTGGCGGATGCAATTACCGTACACCGCCCTGGAGTGCGCATCCTCGGTCTGGTTGATGATCTTGCACCGCTCTATGCAAATGCGGGCGTAGTGGTTTCGCCGTTACTTCAGGGTTCCGGTCTCAAGATCAAACTGGTTGAAGCCCTCGCCCATGGCAAAGCGGCTGTGGTAACCAGCGTTACATTGCAAGGCGTTGCCGATTTGCTGAAGGGTGCGGTTCTGCTTGCTGACGAGCCTGAGCCATTCGCACAAGCGGTTATCTCTCTTTTACAAGACGATAAAGCGCGCGCAGAACTTGCCGAAAAGGCGTGGGATGCCGCATCGCAGAACTTCGGGCCAAAAAAGGCCTTCGCCGAATTCAGCCAGTGGCTGATACCAACCTGAAGTGACCGTGACCCATGAGGATTGTGCTACTCGGCCCGCTGGACAGCATCCACAAAAAGTCCTCATACGTCAGGATCACCGCAGTTTGGTTTAACTCAACGCGCAGAAGTGGGCTTACCGGCGATTGACCACGCCCGCACATAATCGATCTCCATTCTCGCAGGGAAACGGGTGGATGCAACTGGATCACCCGGCCAGTTTCCGCCAATCGCAAGATTTGCCAGCACGTACATCGGCTGATGCATATCTGCCGGTGTCGCTTCGCTGCCGGTCAACTTGTCATCAACGTAAAAGCTGATTTTATCGGCAAGCCACAACATGCCGTATGTATGGAATTCGCCATCAGCAGCAGGCAGCTTGATCGTTCGCGTCGGTTCTGTCGGAAAACGCGAATGCAGGGTCTGGAAGGTTACCCCCGGCTTGTCACCATGGGCCTCCATCACGTCAATCTCCGGCGGCCAGATACCCGTTTCCGGCAATAGCCAGAACGCGGGCCAGATGCCCTTCCCCCTGGTCCAGCGCGCGCGAATTTCAAAGTAGCCGTAAGTCTGGCTAAATCGTCCGCGCGAAGAGATCAGGCCGGAGCTGTAGGTTACGTCTTTAAGCGCCGAATTGGCGATGTCGCTTGGCTGCCGGACAATCTCGCTCGCCACCAATGCGCGTTCGGCGGGTTGAAGCGGTTTTGCCTCAATGGTCAATACCCCGTCTTTCAGGCTGAATGGATCAATCCCCAGCCCTAGAAACGCCCGATCCATATAGATTTGCCGTTCCGCATTGCCCCACAAGTTGCGCTTGGCCACACTCGGCGTTTCTTTTGCAGGGTCATAAAAGGCGAATATCCATTTGGCTGGATCGATCCTCGCGCTGTCAAAATTCTCGGAAAATGCTGGTTTGAATGTGTGACTGGGGGGTGGTCCCGACACGGGCTTATCAGCCAGAGATAGCGCGCCTGTGGCTACGGCCAAAGCACCTGCGCCTGCGGCGGTGACAATTGCCGAGATCATTAGTTGCAGTGTCCGTGTCCTTGTCACGCCGCAGCGGGCATTACGGGTGGAGGCGCTCGGCCAAATGAGATTTGCCTGATGAACCCAATGCCCCAGGCCATGTGCATGATCATCGCCGCCAAGCCAGACAGAGCGGCGCACCATGAACGCAAGCGCCATCCGATTATGGCGCCTGCGCTTACGCTAAGTATGGCCCACGCCATCAAGGGCAAGGCAAACAGCGGAAATACAGGTGCGATCAGTGCCAAAAATAGGGCGATTGGCACCAGTAACGGTACCATTTGACGCAATTTGGGGCGCATCCGGTGCAGTTGCAGGGTCTGCGCGCGGCCTTTGCCATAATTGCGGTACTGCCGCCACAACGCGACCGGCGACGCGCGCGGATAATAAGTGATCGTGCAAGCCGGTTCGAGCCAGATCTTGCCATGGCGCGCCAACCGCCGGTCAAGTTCCGCATCTTCATTGTGCGACATCGCCAGATTATAGCCACCTGTGGCGCGAAACGCATCGATCCGCATCAGCGCGTGATGCCCATGATCAACATAGGCACCCGCGCCCTGCGACCGATGCGCTGACCCTCCGGTGCCGATCACCGAATTTTGCGCTGCGGCGGCAGCTTTCTGGAAACAGGTATTTCCTTGAGTGAACATGGGTACCACTACCGATACGGCTTCTTTCGAAACCCCGGCTGCTACCAATCGTTCCACATAACCGGCAGGATAGGCGCAGTGCGCATCGATGCGGGCAAGCCAGGTGTGGCCATCACCGAACTGCGCAACGGCGAGGTTTATCCCGGCACTTTGAATGCGATCGGGATTGTCCATCAGGATCATCAACGGATCAGCCGTGCCAAGCTGTACAACGATGTGGCGGCTGCCGTCGGTGCTGCCGCCATCGGCAACCACAATCATTGCATCTGGATTATCGTTTCTAAGCTGCT
>JADYXV010000289.1 GCA_020853995.1 Novosphingobium sp. | reverse complement strand
CGATCATCTTGACCGGTTCGAGCTTGGCCCGTTCGGCATCCGTTATGTGCCGCTTGCGCATTCCATCGCCGAAGGTAACGCGCTGCTGATCGATACGCCGCATGGCAACATCTTCCACACCGGCGATTGGAAGCTGGATGATGAGCCTCGCATCGGCACGCCCGCGACCGAAGAGGAACTCACCGCCATCGGCGATGAAGGCATCCTTGCGCTAGTCTGCGATTCCACCAACGTCTTCAATCCCAAGGCTTCCGGGTCAGAAGGAGAAGTGCGGGCAGGGCTTATGGAAGCCGTCGCGGCGCAAAAGGGCCGCCGCGTTGTCGTTACGACTTTTGCCTCCAACGTGGCGCGCTTGCAGACTTTGGGTGAGGTCGCGCAAGCAACCGGAAGGCAGCTTTGTGTGGCCGGGCGTTCGCTCGACCGGATCATCCGCGTGGCGAAATCATGTGGCTATCTCAAGGACTTGCCTGAGCTTGTTCATATCGAAGATGCGATGGACGTGCCACGCGGTGAATTGCTGGTGTTGGCCACCGGCGGGCAGGGTGAGGCGCGCGCGGCGCTGGGGCGCATCGCTTCGGAACAACACCCCATCCGTCTTGAAAAGGGTGATGTCGTGCTGTTTTCCAGCCGCCAGATCCCTGGCAATGAACTGGCGATCGGCCGCATCCAGAACTCGCTGGCGGATAAGGGCATCCGCATTGTGACAGACCGCCAATCGATGATCCACGTTTCAGGGCATCCCGGACGTCCTGAACTTGTGGCGCTATACGATTGGATCAGACCGGAAATTCTGGTGCCGGTACACGGTGAAATCCGCCATATGGCCGAACAGGCGCAATTGGGGCTAGACGAAGGTATTCCCAAGGCGATCGTCCAGAAGAACGGCGATCTGATCCGTCTTGCGCCTGATGGCCCTAAGAAACTGTCCGAGGAACGCGCTGGCAGGCTTATCCTGGATGGCGACATCATCGCGCCCGCCAACGGCGAGGCGATCATCGCGCGCCGCAAGATTGCCGAAAACGGCTTGATCAGCGTGGCTTTGGCCGTGCGGAGCGACGGGTTGCTGGTTTCCGACGTCGATATCGGCTCGATGGGCATTCCGCTTGACGAGGATATGGAAGCGTTTGTCGCCGATGCCAAAGTTGAAGCGGCAGAGGCGATCAGCAAGCTCCGTGGTGATCGCAAGCGTGACCGCGTCGCCGTGGCTGAAGCTGTGCGGCTTGCCGTGCGCCGCTGTGGCCAGCGTTGGTCGGGCAAGAAGCCTGTTGTCCAAGTGCTGTTGCGGGAAGGCTGACGGGGATGAAGTGGACGTCAATCCTTGCGATCTATGGCCTGTTCTGGGTCATGGCGGGCTTCATCGTCTTGCCGTTCGGCGTGCGCACCAGTGACGAGTTGGGCACTGCAAAAGTCGAAGGTCAGGCTGACAGCGCACCGGCCAATTTCTCTGCACGCAAGCTCGTCGTCCGCACAACAATCCTGTCGGCGGTCATGTTCGCATTCTTCTATGCCAACTATTTCAACGAATGGATCACTGTCGCGGATCTCGATCTGACCACTTACATCGGTCACTGACAGGCGCGCGGGGGGTGCGCCAATGGTTCCGACGCTCAGGATTCGATCCTGCTCTGCTGGCGTTATTGGCGCTGGCGTTAGCGGTGCGCGTGCCCATCGCCTTGCTAACCGTCTATCACCACGCCGATGAGGTGTGGCACTATGTCGAACCTGCTTACGGCTTGGTCACAGGAGACTGGATCAGGACGTGGGACATCCGGCTCGGTATTCGCAGCTGGTTGATCCCGCTGATCCTGTTGCCGTCTGTCTGGTCCGGCCATCTGGTTGACCCTGCGGGCGAATTGCACCTGATACTGCCGCGCCTGGCTATGGTCGTGGCCTCGCTCGGCTCGGTATGGGCGGGATGGGCATTGGGGCTGCGCATCAGCCGGAGCCACGCCATAGTGGCGGGTTTTGTCGCCGCCGTCTGGATCGACTTTGCCTATTTCGCGTCGCGCACATCAAGCGACACCTTGTCGGTCCTTGCGGTCTTGCCCGGATTGGCGCTGCTGTACCGCTTTCGCGACACGGGTTCAGCGCGCTTGGCCTGGGGGGCGGGGTTCCTCCTGGGCCTCGGCTTCATCGCACGTTTTCCGCTTGGGCCGGCCTTGGCTATACCGTTCCTGTGGGCAGGACGGGGCGATTTCCGCAAGGCTTGGCCAGCGCTGCTGGGCGGTGCATCGCTGGCGGTGTTCTGCGATGTTCTGGCCAACGCCCTGATGGGCCAGCCGCCGCTGCTGTGGATCATGCGCAATGTCTTTGCCAATGTGGTCGAGAACCGCAGCCACGCTTACGGCCTTGAAACGCCTGACTGGTATTTGCGTGTGCTGGCGTGGCAATGGCAATATATCGCTATAGTGCTGCTGCCTGCGCTCGCCATGGGCGCGAAGCGTTATCCAATGCTGCTGTTTACGGCCTTGGCCGTCATTGCGGTCCATTCGGCCATTGGGCACAAGGAGTATCGCTTCATCTTGCTGGGCGTGTCCCTGCTGGTTTTGATCGCAGCGATTGGTTCGGTTGATCTGACGGCATGGTGGCTTGCTCGGCAAGGACGCAAAATGTCGGCCAAGGTGTTGGCGGGCGTGATGGCACTGTGGCTGATGGCATCGGTGCAAGTGGCCGCGGTCGAGCCGTTTGCAATCAACTGGACAGTGGGCAAAGCGCCGATGCGAGCTTTCCAGACAGTTCGTGCGCAACCAGGCCTTTGCGGCCTTGCAACTTACCGGATCCGCGATGTGCCCTTCGTTTCACGCGCCATGCTGAACCGCGATGTGCCGGTGATGCTGATCAATACCCAAGCTGCAATGACCGTTACGACCAAGCGCTACAACGTGGTCATCACCCCTGCAGAGCACATGGCGGAACTGCCGAGGGATTTTGCTTTCAAAGGCTGCATGACGCCCGAAAAGCCCTTGTTTGAAGAGCATTACTGCGTGATGGCGCGGCCAGGGCCATGTACCGAAGGCCCCGGCATGCTGGATTACAACACCGCGCTTAAACGGATGGACCGTTAAACGCCTTCAAGCGCATATCCGGCAGAGCGGACAGTCCGCACAGGATCCGGAACGCCGGGAATTG